>NZ_JBTLMO010000036.1:0-98415 GCF_054462255.1 Streptomyces sp. SD15
TCGGCAACCGACGACAACGCCGCAGATCGGCGTGCCGGACCCCGCGTCTCCGGCATGATCCGCCGGACAGGCCCTAGCTGGCTAGATGTACTGATCACGAGCGGAGTGATGCGGCCGCCGTTCCGGTGCGGACGGCGGCACGCGCGTACCCCGGTTGGCATTCCGTCAGGTGAGCCAGCCGGTGGAGCTGTTCCCCGGGGGAAGGGAGGGGGGAAGGGCGCGGGGGCTCTGGGCCGAAACCCCGGGGGGCCTGGGGAGGAGACCGCCCGATGCGGGGTCCGTGTTGATGATCCATTCGAGTTCCCGCTGGAGCCTGCGGGCTTCGTTGCGGACCTGTAGCGGTATGTCCCCGCGTTCGGAGATCAGTTGGGCGTAGATCGGTGCGTCGTGCACGGGTGGCGCTTCTCCTCGGGTCTGGTGCCTTGCCCCTACGGTAAGGCCGCGGCGGCGCCGCGGTGGTCATCCTCCCAGTTCGGCCAGAACCGGAAGCACACGACCATGGAATGGCACCTTCCCCGCGATCCCCTTGCCCGCAGTCCCCTCCGGGCCCTCTCCCTATGAGGCGTTGCGGCTCGACGGGCCGAAGATCTCGATCTCGGCTATGGAGACCTGCTTGTCCGCGGCGGCACCGTAGGCCGAGCGGATGATGAATCGGACCGCGGTGGCGTCACCCGCGCGCCATGCGCGGCGCTGACCGCCGGCACTCTGGTCGAGCGTGATGAAGCGGGTGCTCGTCCTGCCGTTAGCGGTGGTGATGCGGACCTCTATGCGGTGCGGGAGCGCCGGTCACATCCGGATCCGACGGCGGGAGAGCAGGGCAACTGAGGCGGGTCTCCCGCCGACGGAGCACGTGTCGCGTCTCATGACGTGAGCCGCCCGTCCGGGGCGTGGAGCTCTGTCGGCGTTTCCCCTGGTCGGTTCATCCGGAACTCGTCCGCGTTGAGCACACCGGCGCCGCCGAGACGGAGTCGTGGCTGAGCTGTGGTTCAGCCCCGATGGGCACGCAGCGCGGCGAGGGCCCGGTCGGCGTGGGCGCTCATCCGGATTTCACTGCGCACGACCTCCAGGACCGTGCGGTCCTGGGCGAGCACGAAGGTGACCCGCTTGGTGGGGGCCAGGGAGAAGCCGCGCTTCACTCCGAACCGCTCCCGGACACTCCCGTCGGTGTCGGACAGCAGGGGGAATCCGAGGGTGTGACGCCCGGCGAACTCCTGCTGCCGGTCGACGGGATCGCCGCTGACGCCCACCGGCCGCGCGCCCGCGTCGGCGAACTCGGCCGCCAGATCACGGAAGTGACATGCCTCGGCCGTGCAGCCGGGGGTGAGAGCGGCGGGATAGAAGAACAGCACCACCGGTCCGGCCTCGAGCAGATCGGACAACTTCCGTTCCACGCCGGTCTCGTCCGGCAGGACGAAGTCCTCGACCTTGTCGCCCACATCCACACCACGTGTCATGACCGTCCCTCTCCACCCTTGGCGATACCCCGGGCCCACAGTACAAGGGGTACCTGCAGCGGCAGCCGCGCGAGGGCGGCGGTTCTGAGAGGCGCGGGACGGTGACGCCAGTCCACGGCCATCTGGACGTTGGCGGGAAACACCCCGACGAAGAACGCGGCCGTGGCGAGCGCGGACACCCGCCGGGTGCGGGGCAGCGCCACCCCGGCGGCCAGGGCCAGTTCGGCGACCCCGCTGCCGTACGTCCAGGCCCGGGGCGCCCCCGGCAGCGCCCGCGGAATGGTCGCGTCGAACTGCCGTGGCGACACGAAGTGAGCGACCCCCGCGGCGGCCAGCAGACCGGCGAGCAACAGGGGCGAGCGTTCCGACCGTGGCACGGTTCCTCCTCGAAGGGATCTGCCGCGCGATATTACTGGACAGTAGAAGGAAGGGGAGGGCGATGATCGGCGAAGAGGCTTGTCGGACCGGTGCATGACTCCGAACGGGCGACGCCCTCACCCGACTCGGTGAGCGGCCGCGGAGGCGGCGTACCACCGGCGCACACGCGGACGTTGTCCCGTCATGGACAGCACTCACACGGCCCGGCGGCGCCGTCCGGAACCCGACGTCGTGGGCCGGTCGTACGCGGAACTGACGGATGGACGACAGGGCCATCCGCCGATCTACGCCCAGTTGGTCGCGGAGTGGCACGCCAAGGGCCGGGTGATTCCGGAGCGCCGCGAGGTGTTCGAGGTGCTGTGGGCTTCCTTTGCCGCGTCCGGCCCGCTGGAAGGCGAGCTGTGGCCGGTGGACTCCTGGGCGGACGGCCCGCGGGTGGGACCCCCGGCTCAACCGTCGGGCCCCGAGCGGGAGCGAGTGGTGCGGGATCGCGAGCGCGCGGCACGGGATACGGAGGCCGGTCCCGTGCCCGCCATCCCGGTGCCCCGGGGCCTGCTGGGTTGGTGAACCGCGCCGCGCGGGCGGGGACGCTCACCGCTCGTGCAGGGGGGCCAGGACGGCGAGCGTTCCGTTGGCCTGTTGCAGTGCCAGCTCCAGGGTGGGGGCGGGGTGCAGGGCCCCGGTCCCATCGGGCGGAATGATCCATTCCAGGAACCGCGCCGCGCGGTACGGCGGTGGTACGGCGACCCATGAGCCCTTGCCGGCGCAGCGGAGCCCGGATCCGATCCAGTGGCTTCCCGGGTCCGGGGGCAGGAAGAAGCCCACTCTGCGGGCCGAGGTGTCCATCAATGTCGGCCCCGGCGCGTGCAGGGGGTCGTGCCACAGGATGTCCAGGGCGAGCAGTCCGAGGTGCTCGGGCACGCTGAGCACGTCCCAGAACCGCCCGGCCTCCATGAGTACGGTCCCCGGTCCCTGATCCCACTCCCGCTTGCACGTCCGAGGGTCCGAGGCGGCTGCGGCGAGCCACTCGACACCTCGCATCCACATCGCATTCGGCATGGCCAACTCCCGCACTTGGACGCCAACTCGGCGTGTTCATGCTGGTAGATATTTCTATCCGGCGGAAGGGGTGGCGTGGTCTGGCGTTTACCTCCAGGTCGTTCGATGATCGCCCCCGTGTTCGTGGGTGCCCTGATCAGCGATGCCGTGACGGATCGCCGTAGCGTCGGTGAAGCATGTCGGCGACATGGAAAACAAAATTGTTGACAATCTTGTTGGCTTAGATTTACGTTCGACAGGCACTCAATCAGGGAGGGCGCGATGCCGAAGGAAGCCCGTCCAGGCACCGGCGAGCAGGCCAAGCGGCATGTACTCGTGCGGCTGCGGCAGGCGATTCTGCGGGGCGAGATGGCACCGGCCCAGCGGCTGGTGGAGAACGAACTCGCCGAGCAGTTCGGTGTCACGCGGGCCAGCGTCCGGGCAGCGCTGATCGAGCTGGAATCGGAGGCACTGGTCGAGCGGATCCGCAACCGCGGCTCGCGGGTGCGGGTGGTGACGGTCGAGGAAGCGGTGGCCATCACCGAGTGCCGCATGGTCCTCGAGGGGCTGTGCGCGGCCAAGGCAGCCGTCGAGGCCAGTGAGGAGCAGCTCGACGAGCTGACCGACCTGGGCACCGCGATGTCGAAGGCCGTCGCCGGCGGCGAGCCGGTGCTCTACTCCGAGCTCAACCACGAACTGCACGACCGGATCAGGGAGATCTCCGGCCAGCAGGTCGCCGTCGAGTTGCTGGAGCGGCTCAACGGACAGCTGGTGCGCCATCGTTTCCAGCTCGCGCTGAGACCGGGTCGCCCCCAGCAGTCCCTGAGTGAGCACCTGGCCATGATCGAGACGATCAGGGCCAGGGACCCGCAGGCGGCCGAAGCGGCCGTCCGCACCCACCTCGCGGGTGTCATCGACGCACTGCGCGCCTGACGCCGCACGGGTGGGCCAACCGGCCTGTCCACCAAGGAGATGTGAGTAATGACGCACGGCAACGCGCCCGCTACCCCACGATCCACGCTCGTCGTCACCGCGCACGCCGGAGACTTCGTCTGGCGGGCCGGCGGAGCCATCGCCCTCGCCGCCTCCCGAGGGGAGAAGGTCACCATCGCGTGCCTGACCTTCGGCGAGCGCGGCGAGTCCGCCAAAGCGTGGCGCGAGGGCAAGAAGCTCGAGGAGATCAAGGCGATCCGCCGTGAGGAGGCCGAGAAGGCCGCCGCCACCCTCGGTGCCGAGGTCCGCTTCTTCGACGCCGGCGACTACCCGCTGATCGCCACGGCCGAGCTGACCGACAAACTCGTCGAGGTCTACCGCGACACCCAGCCCGACGTCGTTCTCACACACCCGACCGAGGACCCGTACAACGGCGACCACCCGGCTGCCAACCGGATGGCGCTGGAGGCCCGCGTGCTGGCCCAGGCCATCGGTTACCCCGGCCCGGGCGAGATCATCGGCGCCCCGCCGGTCTTCTTCTTCGAGCCGCACCAGCCCGAGATGAGCGGCTTCAAGCCCGAGGTCCTCCTCGACATCACCGATGTCTGGGAGGCCAAGCGCAAGGCGATGGAGTGCCTCGGCGCCCAGCAGCACCTGTGGGACTACTACACCGACCTTGCCGTCCGCCGCGGTGTTCAGCTCAAGCGCAACGCCGGACCCAACCTGGGCCTGGCGCACAAGACCATGGCCGAGGCGTACATGCGTCCCTACCCGCAGATCGCGAAGGAGCTGGCATGAGCGGCGTGATCGTCACCAACCCGCCGAAGGCGGACGCGAAGGACGTCGAGGCGCTGGCGGGCTTCGGCGTCGCCACCGTGAGCGAGGCGATGGGCCGCACCGGCCTGCTCGGCCCCGAGCTGCGCCCGATCCAGCAGGGCACCCGGGTCGCGGGTACCGCGGTCACGGTGCTGAGCTGGCCCGGCGACAACCTCATGATCCACGCTGCCGTCGAGCAGTGCGGCGAAGGCGACATCCTGGTGGTCACCACCACCTCGCCCTCCACCGACGGCATGTTCGGCGAGCTGTTCGCCACCGCGCTGCAGCGGCGCGGCGTGCGTGGCCTGATCACCGACGCGGGCATCCGGGACACCCAGGAGCTGCGCGAGATGGGCTTCCCCGCGTGGTCCCGGGCCGTCTCGGCGCAGGGCACCGTGAAGGCCACGGGCGGTTCGGTCAACGTGCCGATCGCCATCGACGGCCGGGTGATCCGCCCCGGCGACGTGATCCTCGCCGACGACGACGGTGTGGTGGTCGTCCCCCGCGAGAGCGCCCGCCGGACCGCCGAGACGTCCGAGGCCCGCGAGAACAAGGAGGCGCTTGCCCGCGCCGCCTTCATCGAGGGCCAGCTGGGTCTGGACCGGTACGGGCTGCGCGAGACGCTGGTACGCCTGGGCGTGACCTACCGGACGTACGACGAGTACGTGCGGGACGGAGCAAAGTCATGACCGGGTCCGTGGAGGTGCGCTGCATGCTCATGCGCGGCGGCACTTCCAAGGGCGCCTACTTCCTGGCCGAGGACCTGCCTGCCGACGCCGCCGCACGCGACGACCTGCTGCTGCGCGTCATGGGCAGCCCCGACCCGCGCCAGATCGACGGCCTGGGCGGGGCGCACCCGCTGACCAGCAAGGTGGCCGTGGTCTCGGCCGCGGACGATCCCGAGGCGGACGTCGACTACCTGTTCCTGCAGGTGGGCGTCGACCGGCCCGAGGTGTCCGACCGGCAGAACTGCGGCAACATCCTGGCCGGGGTCGGCCCCTTCGCCGTCGAACGCGGACTCGTGCCGCCCGGCGAGGGCGAGACATCCGTACGGATCCGCATGCTCAACACCGGGGAGCTCGCCGTCGCGACCTTCCCCACCCCCGGCGGGCGCGTCGACTACACCGGCTCCGCGGAGATCTCCGGCGTGCCGGGGACCGCCGCACCGGTGGTGATCGAGTTCCCGCAGGGTGCGAGCCCGCTGCTGCCCACCGGGAACGTCCGCGACATCGTGGCCGGTACGCCGGTGACCTGCGTGGACAACGGGATGCCGACCGTCCTGATCCCGGCCTTGGCCCTGAACGTCAAGGGTGACGAGGCCCCCAAGGACCTGGAGGAGAATCTGGCGCTCGCCGACCGTCTGAGGGAGATCAGGCTGGAGGCCGGCAAGCTGATGGGCCTCGGCGATGTCGAGGGCACCACCGTGCCCAAGCTCAGCCTGCTCGCCCCGCCCCGCAATGGCGGCGCCGTGATGACCCGCACCTTCATCCCGGTGCGCTGCCACACCTCCATCGGCGTCCTGGGCGCCGCGAGCGTGGCGGCCGGGCTGCGTATCCCCGGCAGCGTGGGGGAGGGGATCGCGGAGCTTCCCGTACAAAGTGACCGAATTCGCATCGAACATCCAAGCGGATTCATAGAAATCGACACTAGCGTCGACCCCGGCTCGGGCGAGACCGCACCGGTGGCTCGCTGCACCGCCGTGGTGCGTACCGCACGAAAGATCTTCGACGGCACCGTCTTCCCCCGGTCCGCCGACACCGCCCCCACGCCCGCACACGGCCGTTAAGGAGGAGCCGCTGATGACTCCGCCCCTTGGAGATATCGCCCACCTCGGGCACGTCGAACTGCTCACCCCGGACCTGGATGGCAGTCTCAAGTTCTTCACCGAGTACCTAGGTCTGACGGTCAACGGCCAAAGTGGCGACTCGGTCTATCTGCGGACCTGGGACGACTACGAGCACCACAGCCTCGTCCTGACCGCGCACGAGACCTCCGGCATACGCCGCACCGCGTTGCGCGCCTCCAGCGAGGAGGCTTTGCAGCGCAGGGTCAAGGAGCTGGAGGCCGCGGGCCACGACGGTCGCTGGACCGAGGGCGAGCCGGGCCTTGGCCCGCTGTATGTGACCACCGACCCCGACGGCCATGAGATCGCCCTGTACTGGGAGTCCGAGTGGTACGAGGCCCCGGACGCGCTCAAGCCGGGCCTGAAGAACCAGCCCCAGGCCAAGCCGGGTCACGGTGTGGGCGTACGTCGCCTGGACCACATCAACTACCTCGCCGCGGACGTCGCCGCCAACGCCGACTTCCATCAGCACCTCCTCGGTGCCCGCCCGACCGAGCAGGTCCAGCTGGACACCGGCAAGATCTCCGCGAAGTGGCTGACGTTCACGAACAAGTCGTACGACGTCGTCTATACCGAGGACTGGACGGGTTCGCGCGGACGCCTGCACCACATCGCGTTCGCGACCGACACCCGCGAGGACATCCTGCGCGCCGCCGATCTCGCCATCGACACCGGCGTGTTCATCGAGACCGGCCCGCACAAGCACGCCATCCAGCAGACGTTCTTCCTGTACGTCTACGAGCCGGGCGGCAACCGCATCGAACTGTGCAACCCGCTCACCCGCCTGGTGCTGGCCCCGGACTGGCCGCTGGTCACCTGGACGCAGGCCGAGCGTGCCAAGGGGCAGGCGTGGGGCCTGAAGACCATCGAGTCCTTCCACACCCACGGCACACCGCCTGTCTGCTGAATCGAGCCGAACCGGGGGGTGAGGGCACACAGCCAGGTGCCCTCACCCCCCTTGCTTTTACTGCGTCCGAGGCCGGTCCGCCGCTGTCCGATGCCTGAAGGTGGATTGTTGCTGAGATTGTTGACAAAAGTGTTGACACTCTCGGAACGGATCCTTAGCGTCTAGCGCACACCGGGTCAGCCGCACGAGCCGCGTCGACCCGCCCCCAAGCTCTCGGCTCCGCTCGAGCAGGGGGACCCCCAGAACTGATCCCCTCCAGGGACCGCCTTTCCTGGACGAGAGGAAAACAAAGATGTCCTCCTCCCCCTCCCTGTCAGCTCGCGGGAGCAGACTGGCCATTCTGGTCGTCGGTCTGTGCTGGCTGGCCGTGCTCTTCGACGGCCTCGACATGTTCATCTACGGCTCCGTGCTGCCCCACATGCTCGAGACGAAGGCGCTCGGCATCACCCCGGACCAGGCCGGAGACCTGGGCAGCTACGCCACCTTCGGCATGCTGATCGGCGCCCTCACCGCGGGGACGATCGCGGACCGGATCGGCCGCAAGAAGCTGATGGTCGCCTGCGTCACGCTCTTCTCGCTGGCCTCCGGCCTGTGTGCGATGTCCTCCAGCGTCGAGGTCTTCGGCCTCGGCCGGACCCTCGCCGGCATCGGCCTCGGCGGTCTGCTGCCCACCGCGATCAGCATGGTCTCCGATTACGCCCCGCGCGGCCGCGCGGCCCTCACCATCGGCATGCTGATGACCGCCCACCACGCCGGCGGCATCCTCTCCGCCTACGTGGCCAAGTGGCTGGTGGAGCCCGTCGGCTGGCGCGCCGCCTTCTGGGTCTGTGTGGTCCCGCTGCTCTTCGCCCCGGTGCTGGCCAAGTTCCTGCCCGAGTCGCTGAGCTTCCTGGTCGCCAAGGGCCGCACCGAGGAGGCCCGCGAGCTGGCCGAGCGCTACGAGGTCGAGCTGCCCGCCCAGGCAGGCAAGAAGGCCCCCGCCGACCGCTGGAACGCCCTCACCAACCTGTTCCGCGGCGGTGAGTGGATCCAGACCCTGCTGTACTGGCTGGCTTCCTTCGGCGGCCTGCTGCTCGTCTACGGCGTCGCCACCTGGCTGCCCACCCTGATGCGCAGCGAGGGCTACAACCTCGGCTCTGCCCTGACCTTCGTCGTCATCTTCAACCTCGGCGGCATCGTGGGCATGCTGGTCGCCGGCCGGGCCTCCGACCGCTTCGGCGCCCCGCGCATCTCGGCGATCTGGTTCGCGCTGACCGCCGCCGGAGTCTTCCTGCTCAGCGTCCACATGCCGCTGGCCGTCACCTTCGTCGTCGTCTTCTTCACCGGCGTGTTCCTCAACAGCGCCCAGACCATGATCTATGCGACGGTGTCGATCCGCTCCATCCCCGAGAACCGCGCCACCGCCGTCGGCTGGACCTCCGGCATGGGCCGCTTCGGCGCCGTGTTCGGCCCGTGGCTCGGCGGCCAGCTGCTCGCCGCCAACCAGGGCGACTGGGGCTTCACCGCCTTCGCGTTGGCCGGACTGTCCTCCATGGTCTTCATCGGCATCGCGGCCCTGCGGAGCTCCAAGCAGGCGCCGCGCAGCGCCGCCGAACAGGAGCTGATCAGCGTCCACTGACGGGCAGATCCGCGCCTGGTCGGGCAGTACCCCGACGCAGGGAGACGAGGACGAACGCCGGCCGCCGCAGGGGATGCGGTGGGCGGCGTTCGGCGTCATAAGCCACCCTCACGGAATCCGTCGGCGGGCTCGCGGGGTGCTCGAACTGTCGGTACAGGAGCCCTGGGAGGGCTGGTGAGGCGCTCGGGCGGCTCGCGGGGACTTTGCTCGCAAAGCCTTCGGGCGGGCTCTCGGGGGCGGGACGGCTGGTGATGCGCGCTGGGCCCTCGTGTCGGCGCGGGGCCCCTCGGTGCCGGATGCCCGCCCCGGTCGGGGCGCCGCGCCGTTGTCGCGTGCCGTTCGGCCCAGGGCGTGCGAGGCGCCGCCCGGCCCTGGCAGCCCTGGGGGAACTCATGCCGAACGCCCGGCCGTCACCGAGGACTGCCGGGCGCACGTATGCGTCAAAGGGCCGAGTACGCCTATGAGTTCACCCCATCTGGTCCTCGACCGAAAGGTGTTCCACCGTCTTGCCGGTTGCCGTGAACGTACGGGTCACATGGCCCGACGAATACACCCACAGGATGCGCAGCGGGCGGTCGCCGATGTTCCGGAACAGGTGAGGAATGGGGGACGGAACATACGTGGTGTCGAACTGCTCCAGTTTCGTCACCTCGCCGTCCACCACCACCTCCGCCTCGCCCTCGAGGATCGTCACGTGCTCGTCGCAGTTGTGCGAGTGCAACGGCGCCCCGGAACCGACCGGATACACGCTCATCCCACTGGTGATCCGGTTCTCCCCGGCCGCGGACAACGTGGTGACCAGCGGCGTCGTCACAACCGAGCCACCTCGGTCGAGCAGGGGCACGGACGCGGCCTTGATGATCGTGGTCATCCGGAAAATCCTCTCCAGCTTCACGGTGATACGCCGACCGACGTTAGGCCGTCCCCCGGCGAATGGGTGCCCTCCGGCGTGCAGCTTTACCTTGCACTCCGAGAGGGGTGAGCTTCGCGAACCCGGCTGTACCGTCGGCTGGCATCGCACGGCGTCCCGTTCCGTGCCCGAAACGCGGCGGAAAGAAAAGGCAGGTATCGGCCACATGAGGCTCCCCGTTCTCGCCGAAGAGGAAATGACTCCCCGCCAGCAGGAGTTGGCCGCCCGGATCGCCGGCCGCCGAGGCGCTGTCCGTGGCCCGTTCCGGGTCTGGCTGCACAGCCCGGAGATGTGTGAACGCGCCGAGTCCCTCGGTGCCTTCGCCCGCTTCGACTGCAGCCTTCCCAAGCACCTGCGCGAGCTCACCCTGCTGATGGCCGCGCGCAACTGGGACGCGCAGTACTCCTGGAACGTGCATGTGCACCAGGCGATCGAGGCCGGCATCCCGGAGGCCGCCGTCAAGGCCGTCGCCGAGAAGCGCGAGGCGGTCTTCGAGGACGAGGCGGACCAGGCCTTCTACCAGTTCTGCCGGGAGATCCTCGAGGAGCACTTCGTCTCCGACGACACTTTCGCCCGCGCGCTCGAGCACTTCGGCTCCAAGGGACTGGTCGACACCATCGGCGCGCTCGGCAACTTCACCATGCTCGGCATGTGCCTGAACACCTTCCAGGTGGACCTCCAGGCCGACCGCGAGCCCCCTTTCCCGGACATCCGCGGCTACGAGCGCGTCACGCCCGACGGGGACGGGCCGCGGCCGTGACGGCCACCAGGGACCGGAGCACGCAGGAAGGCACTGACGTGACCCCCATGAAACCCCCCGCGGCCGGCAGCACCGCCGGTACGCGGCCCGAAGCCGTGCTGCGCGTACGAGGCGTCACCAAGACCTTCGGCGGGGCGGCCGCGCTCAAGGGCGTGGATCTCGACCTGTACCCCGGCGAGATCCACGCGCTGATGGGCATGAACGGAGCCGGCAAGTCGACGCTGGTGCAGGTCCTCTCCGGGATCCACCAGCCCGACGCCGGCACCATCGAGGTCAACGGACACACACAGTCCGGGCTGACCGTGCGCAAGGCCCGCCGGCTCGGCATCGCCTCGGTTCCCCAGCGCCGCGAGTTGGCGATGGGCCTGACCGTGGCCGAGAACGTCATGCTGGGCGATCTGCCCACCCGGCGCGGCACCGTGCACTGGAAGGCGGTCAAGGACGAGGCGAACAGAGCGCTGTCCGACCTCGGCATCGACATCGACGTGGAGCGCGTCGCGGGCTCCCTCACCGTGGCCGAGCAGACCATGGTGGAGGTGGCCCGGGAGGTCCGGCGCGGCGGCCGGATCCTGATCCTCGACGAGCCGACCGCCTGTCTGAGCGCGGAGGCCGCGAACCAGATCAGGACGCTGGTGCGCACCCTGCGCGACGAGGGCGTCGCCGTCGTCTACATCTCGCACTACATCGACGAGGTCATGGCCGTCGCGGACCGCCTCACCGTGCTGCGGGACGGGAACGTGGTGACCTGCGTGTCGGCCACGGAGACCGACCCCGCGGGACTGGTCCGCAGCATGGTCGGCCGGGACGTGGTCTCGCATCGCCCCGAGCGCCCCGCGCCCAAGGACGAGAGGGGCCTCGCCGTACGCGGCCTCAGCCACGGCCGGGCCGTCCAGGACTTCACCGTCGAGGTGCGCAAGGGCGAGATCGTGGCCGTACTCGGGCCCGCGGGCGACGCCCAGTCACGCCTGTTCGACCTGCTCTCCGGACGGCAGCGCCCGGACGCCGGCGAACTGAGCGTCGACGGCCGGGCCGTTCCCTTCGGCCGGGTCCAGGCCTCGCTGGCCAGCGGTCTGCGCTGTGTCACGGGTGACCGCCGCACCCTGGGGCTCGTCCAGGGGATGTCCCTGGACGAGAACCTGATGCTGGCAGGCGACCGCTTCGCACGCCGCAGGCTGCACCGCCGTACCGAACTCGCCCGTCGTGCCGCGCCCCTGCGCGGCAGCTACGGCGTGGTCGCCCTCACCGGCAATCCGCCCGTGGGCGCGCTGTCCGGCGGCAACCAGCAGAAGGTCCTGCTGGGCAAGTGGCTGGAGACCGAGCCGGTCGCCTGCTTCCTCGAGGACCCCACCAACGGCGTGGACGTCGCGGCCATGGCCGACATCCACACCCTCGTCGACGACCTTGCCAACCGCGGCGTGGCCGTGCTGCTCGCCTCCTCGTCCGCCGAGGAGGTCATGCGCCTCGCCGATCGTGTCGTCGTCGTCAGCGGCGGCCGCATGATCGCCGAACACGCCATCACCGCCATCACCCGCGACGAGCTCGTCGCCACTGCACTCGGAGGTCAACCGCAGTGAGCCTCAAGACCCCCTCCGCCTCCACGGACGCCGTGGCCCGTCCGCCCGAGCGCACCTCGTCCCGGCTGACGGCCCAGGCCCTGCTGCGGATCCCGCACGGCGGGCTGATCGTCGTCCTCGTCCTGGTGTGCGTGTTCACCGCCCTCAACGCGGACTCCTTCACCAGCTCGCAGAACCTGCTCAACGTGCTGAGGCAGATCAGCGTGACCGCCGTCATCGCGGCCGGGCTGACCCTGCTGATGACCGCCGGCGGCATGGACTTCTCCATGGGCAGCAACGCGGCCGTCACCGTGTCGGTGGCCGCGCAACTGCTGTCGGGCGGCCATTCCACGCCCGTGACGGTGGTTCTCACCCTGCTCCTCGCCACCCTGATAGGCCTGGTCAACGGTCTGGTGGTGACCTTCACCAGGGTCGCTCCGTTCGTCGCCACCCTTGCCTCCGCGATGCTTCTCGACGGCGTCGCCCTGCTCGTCCTCAATGGCATGAGCATCACCATCGGCGACAAGATGTTCGCGCTCGGAAACTCCAAGTTCCTCGGCATTCCCTACCTGCTGATCGTGGCGCTCCTGGTCCTCGTCGTGATCGGCCTGGCCATGCGGTTCACCACCTTCGGTCGCGACGCGTTCGCGATGGGCGGCAACGAGCACGTCGCCCGGCTGAGCGGCATCAACGTCTCGGGGCGCAAGCTCGCCCTGTACGCCCTCGCCGGCGCGCTCGCCGGTCTGGCCGGGCTGATGCTGCTCTCCCGGCTCGGCGCCGCCGCCCCCAACACCGGTGGTCTGCAACTCCAGTTGACCGCCGTGGCCGCGGTGGTCATCGGCGGTACCTCGCTGGCCGGAGGCCAGGGAAGCATTCCCGGCACGATCCTCGGCGTGGTGCTGCTCGGAGTCGTCGCCAACGCCCTCAACCTCCTCCAGGTCAACAGCTACTACCAGTACGTCGTCACCGGCGGAGTGCTGCTGGTCGCCGCCATCGTCAACGAGTTCCAGCGGAAGTCCTCACCAGGCCATTGAGGTCGCATCCATACGTTCTGCAAACGCACCTTCTCTTCAAAGATGCAGGAAAGGCGTAATCCATGAAGTCCACAGCCCGCCCCCGCCGTACAGTCGCGGCCTCGCTCGTCGGCGCCGCCGCCCTGGTGCTCTCCGGCTGCGGCTCGGAGTCCGACGGTGCGGGCGCCGCCGGCTCCGTCTCCCTCGGATTCGTCAACGGCGCCAACACCCACTTCCACACCTGTCTGCTCAAGTCCGTCGAGCAGACGGCCAAGGCGCAGGGGGCCACGGTCTACACGGCCAACTCCAAGCAGGACGCCGGGACCGAGCTGTCCAACATCGAGGACATGATCGCGCGGAACGTGGACGCCCTGATCGTGCAGACCGTCAATGTCGACGCCCTCGAGGGCGACATAGCCAAGGCCAAGAGCGCGGGCATCCCGATCTATCTGACCTCCGTGGCCACGGACGACATGTCGGACGTCCTGGGCGTCGCCAAGGTCGACCTGAAGAAGCTCGGCAGCCTGGACGCCGGCTGGATCGAGAAGGACGCCGCCGGTAAGAACGTCAAGGTCGGCATCGTCGCCGGAGCCCCGGGCGCGGCCTCCGACCTGATGGTGGGCGGTTTCACCGACGCCCTGCCGTCGACCGCCAAGGTGGTCGCGAACCAGCCCGGCATGTTCAACCCCGCCAAGGCGCAGGACGTCGCCGAGAACATGATCCAGGCAAACCCCGACCTGGACTACGCCTTCGTCGCCAACGAGGAGATGGCCTTCGCCGTTCGCAAGGCGTTCGACGCGGCCGGCGCCAAGGATGTCAAGATCGTGACCGCCAATGGCACCGAGGACGGCCTGGTCGCGGTCAAGAACGGCAGCTTCTCCGCCACCGTCGCCAACTCGGCGATGACCATCGGTCAGACAGCGGTCAAGAACACGATCGGACTACTTGACAAGAACAAGGACGTTGACAAAATTGCCAACATTCCACTTGTCTTGGTCACCAAGGACAACGTGAGCGAGGCACCTCAATACTGCCCTGAGTAGCAGGGTCTGCTTGGGGAGGGGTGCCCGCCTCGCTGCGTTCTGAGCCGCCCGACCGCCGCAGGTAGTGCCGGAATGTCCTGATAGAGCCGCTATGAGGGCCTTCCGGTGCGGCGCGACCGCACGCCGAACCGTTTGTGAAACCCGTTCCGCGGGCGGATGCACCACCCGCACATCCCGTACGACCGGCACCGCCGCCGGGGCCCACCCCTGGTGAGGTGGGCCTCCGGAGGAATCATGGATCGTCTGCTCCTCATGCACAGCTTCGTCACCGTCGCACAGGCGGGCAGCTTCAGCGGAGCCGCCAAGAAGCTGGGCTCATCGGGCTCGCTGGTGTCACGACACGTCGCCGAGTTGGAACGGCAGGTGGGCGTCCGACTGGTCAACCGCACCGCCCGTTCGGTGAGCCTCACCGAACCCGGCCAGCGGTACGCCGAATTCGCCGCGCGCATACTCGAGGAAATCGACGCGGAGGACGCCGTACTGTCGCACCTCCACGACCGCGCCGAAGGATCGCTCAGCATCATCTGTCCCAAGTGGATAGGAAGTCTGGACCTCGGAGACGCGATCGCCGCGTTTTCCGCGGCACATCCGAAAATTCATGTCCGCTTCGAGCTGGGCGGCATGTCCGACCGCACCTACGATTTCCTGGACAGCGGATTCGACGTCGCCTTCCATACACGGGACCTGCGGGACTCCAGCGTCCGGCTCAAGAAGATCGCCTCGCTGCCCTTCGTGCTCTGCGCGTCGAAGGAGTACCTGGACCGGAAGGGCCCGCTCACCGAGCCGAACGGTCTCGCACACCACGACTGCCTCGTGCACGTCAACGACCCCGTCTGGCGCATCGGGCACGGACACGCCTCCACCCTGCACAAGATCCGTAACGTGGCGTTCTCGTCCAACTCCTACATCGCCCTGCAGAAGGCCGCCGTGCACGGCCTCGGTATCGGCCTGCTGCCGCAGCGGCCGGCGTACGACGACCTCATGTCCGGCGCGCTGCGGGTCCTGCTCCCCGAGCTCGCGGTGCCGGACCGCCCGCTCTACGCGATCTACGGCCCCGGTCAGGCCACCCCGAGGAAAGTCACCGTATTCCTCGACTTTCTCACCGAGTGGTTCTCGGGCAATCCCATTCCGGCGATGGATCGGTGATCTGACCCTGTCCGGTCAGGACCGTGAGCAAACGACCCAGAGCGCAACTAACGATTGCAATGCCTGCGCGACCAGGCTGTTGAGGCCGCCGAAGCCGCAAACCTACGATCGCGGGGAACCGGTGACCGCACGAGCACCGCAGGCGCGATCTGCGACTAGGGCCTGTCCGGCGGATCAGGTCGGAGGGAAGCAACGGCGCCTTGTCAGCGCACCAGACCCCGCGTCTCCGGCATGATCCGCCGGACAGGCCCTAAGCGAGGAATCCATGGGAATCCAGAGAATCGAATCGGTCACCTACACCATCGACGATCTCGACGAATGCGTCCGGTTCTTCGACGACTTCGGACTCTTCCTGCTGGAGCGGACCGACGAGCACGCGGTCTTCGAGACCCTCACCGGGCAGACCCTCCAGCTGGACACCGACCCCGGCCCGCTGCTGCCACCCCCGGTGGAAGCCGGCCCCACCTTGCGTGAGGTGGTCTGGGGAGTCGACACCCCGCAGGAGTTGGAGCGGCTGGTGACGGCGGTGGGCCGGGACCGTGAGGTCCGCGAGAGCGCCGACGGCGTCCACCACACCGTGGACGAGACCGGATTCGGGGTGGGACTCACCCTGGCCCGGCCGAAGTCCGCGGACGTCACACCCCGGCCCGCCAACGCGCTCGGCAGCGTGAACCGCTGGAACACCGGGCTGGAGCCCATCACCCGGATACGCCCGCTGCGCATGTGCCACGTGGCCCTCAACATCCTCAAGGAGGGGCGCAAGGAAGCCGTCGGGTTCTACGTGGACCGCCTCGGCTTCCGGCCGACCGACGTCGTCGAGCCCATGGGCGTGTTCATGCAGGCCCCGGGCGACGACGACCAGCACACCATCCTGCTGTGCCACCGCCCCGACCGGGCCGGCGTCAACCACATCGCCTACGAGGTCCCGGGCTTCGACGACGTGGTGGAGGGCGGCAACTACATGATCGACCACGGCTGGCGGGAGGCCCGCCGGCTCGGCCGCCACACCGTCGGCTCCAACGTCTTCCGCTTTCTGCACGCCCCGTGCGGCGGCCGCGTCGAGTACGCCGCCGACATGGACCGGGTCGACGACACCTACGAGACCCGTTTCCACGAGACCACCCCGCCGCACCACATCTGGGCGCTGCGCACCAACCGCGACCAGCAGGACGCCCCCGCCTCCTGACCCACCATTCAGCCAGCCTGAAAGGGCACCCATGAGCACCGACCACGGCTACCCCGCCGTCCGCATGTACATCGCGGGCGAGTGGTGCCAGGGCGGCACCGGACGTACCGCCCCGATCGTGAACCCGGCCACCGAGGAGGTGATCGGAGACGTACCGCTGGCCACCACCGACGACCTGGACCGCGCCCTCGACGCGACCGCCGAGGGATTCCGGACCTGGCGCGACACTCCGATCGCCCAGCGCACCGCCCTCCTGCACGCCGCCGCCGACCTGCTCACCGAGCGCAGCGCGGAGGTCGGCCGGATCATGACCCTGGAGCAGGGCAAGCCGCTCGCCGAGGCGACCGGAGAGGCCCGCCGGGTCGCGGACACCCTGCGCTGGCACGCCGACGACGCCCGGCGTGCGTACGGCCGCATCATCCCGTCCGCCCCCGGCACGCTGCTGTCCGTACGCCGCGAACCGGTGGGCCCCGTCGCCGCCTTCGTCCCGTGGAACTTCCCGGCGGGCGGGCCGATGCGGAAGATCTCCTCCGCGCTCGCCGCCGGCTGCTCCATCGTCATCAAGGCCTCGGAGGAGACTCCCGCCACCGCCGGCGCCCTGGTGCGCTGCTTCGCGGACGCGGGCCTCCCGGCCGGAGTACTCAACCTCGTCTTCGGCGAACCGGCCGAGGTCTCCGCCCACCTGATCGCCTCCCCGGTCATCCGCCTCGTCGCCTTCACCGGCTCGGTCCCCGTCGGCAAGCTGCTCGCCGCCGCCGCAGGGGAGGTCATGAAGCCCTCCCTGATGGAACTGGGCGGCCACGCTCCCGTGATCGTGTGCGCCGACGCCGACCCGGCGAAGGCCGCCCGTCGCGCCGCGCAGGCCAAGTTCGCCAACGCCGGGCAGGTGTGCACCTCGCCGAGCCGGTTCCTGGTCCACGAGAGCCTCGTCGAGGACTTCACCGCCGAGTTCGTGAAGGCGGCCGAAGCGGTCGTCGTCGGTGACGGCCTGGCCGAGGGCACCACCATGGGACCGCTCGCCAACGAGCGCCGGCTCCAGGCGATGCAGCGGCTGACCGCCGACGCCGTCCGCCGCGGAGCCACGGTGCGCACGGGCGGAGAACGCCTGGACCGCGCCGGTTACTTCTTCGCGCCGACCGTCTTCACCGACGTACCGGCGGACGCGGAGCTCCTGCACGAGGAACCGTTCGGCCCGATCGCGCCCATCGTGCCCTTCAGCGACGTCGACGCGGCGCTCGCGACCGCGAACGCGCTGCCGTACGGGCTGGCCGCGTACGGGTTCACCGAGTCCGCCGCCACCGCCGAGCACCTCGTGCGCGAGCTGGAGGCCGGGATCCTGTCCGTCAACCACTGCGGCGGCTCCGTCAGCGAGGCCCCCTCCGGCGGCGTCAAGGAGAGCGGCTACGGCAGGGAGGGCGGCCCCGAGGCCCTCGACGCGTACCTCATCACGAAGCGCGTCTCCCACCTGTTGGTGCCATGAGGTACACCCGCCTCTCGGTCGGCGGACGAGCGGTGTGGGGCCGCGTGGGGGAGGAGGACATCGAGCTGCTGTCC
The DNA here is from genome assembly GCF_054462255.1 of Streptomyces sp. SD15. Taxonomy (NCBI): domain Bacteria; kingdom Bacillati; phylum Actinomycetota; class Actinomycetes; order Kitasatosporales; family Streptomycetaceae; genus Streptomyces; species Streptomyces sp. SD15. The sequence goes on from NZ_JBTLMO010000036.1 coordinate 18,153, forward strand.
GAGTCCCCCCTCGATGGCGATCCCACGGTCATCGGCACGGTGCCGCGCGCCACCGCGACCTGGCTGCCCGTCGTCGTCCCGCCCGTGTTCTATGCCGTCGGCTTCAACTACCCGCGGCACATCGAGCACGCCGGCGCCGACGTCCCCACCCGCCCAGAGGTGGGCTACCGGGCCAACAACGCGCTGACCGGCCACCTTTCCCCCATCGTGAAGCCACAAGAGGGAGCGGGCCGGTTCGAGGCCGAGCCGGAACTCGTCGCGGTCATCGGCCGCACCCTGCGACACGCCACCCACGAGGAAGCCCGCAAGTCCGTCTTCGGCTGGACGATCGGCAACGACGTCAGCGCCCGCGCCTGGCAGCACCAGGACCGTACGTTCTGGCGCAGCAAGAACAGCGACACGTTCAAACCGATGGGGCCGTGGATCGAGACCGATGTGGACGCCCTGGCGCAGACGACCACGCTCCGCGTGAACGGGGAGGACCGCGCGTCGTTCCCGACCGGTGACATGGTCTTCGACCCCTTCGACTACATCGTCGAGATCACCAAGCACATCACCATGCACCCCGGCGACGTGCTGTGGATGGGCGCCGAATCCACCTGCCAGATCCAGGCGGGCGACACCGTCGACGTCGAGATCAGCGGTATCGGCGTGCTCTCCAACCCCGTACATCCAGAAGGGAACCACGCATGAGCAACGCACCCCGCTACATCCACCACGTCAACTTCCCCACCACCGACCCCGACCGGACCGCCGAGTGGTACACCAGGGTCTTCGGGATGAAGCGGATCATGCCGAAGTCGAACACCCGCGTGGTGCTGATGACCCGCGGCAACTTCGACCTGCACTTCACCCCTGTCGAGGAGATGGAGCGCATGGCGCCCTATCACTTCGCGGTCGAGGTCGACGACTGGGACGACTTCCTCGCCCACCTCAAGGAGCTGGGCATCCGGCACACCCGCCCGATCGAGCGCCCCGAGAACCAGTCCAAGTTCTGCTACATCCACGACCCCGACCACACCATGATCGAGCTGGTCTGGCACGGCAAGCGCCCCAACTGACCACGCGCCGACCGGAGTTCATTCCCAGCACCGCTAGGAGTTCATCCCCATGCCCATCGCCGACTCCGACGGCACCTCCCTCTACTACGAGCGCCACGGCAACGGTCCGGCGATCCTGTTCGTGCACGGCAGCGGCGGTCACCATGCCGCCTGGTGGCAGCAAGTGGCCGCGCTGCGCCAGGAGTTCACCGTCGTCACCGTGGACCTGCGCGGCTTCGGCAACTCCGACTCGTCGATGCCCGAGTTCGACGGGCAGGACTTCCCCGGCGACGTGGTCGCCGTGCTCGACCAGGAGGACCTGACCGACGTCATGCTCGTCGGCCAGTCCATCGGCTCCGTCGCCGCACTGCGAGCCGCCCTCCTGCGGCCCGAGCGCGTGTCCTCGGTCGCCCTCGGCCACTCCCTGGGCGGCATCAGCCACCCGGAGCTGAAGGAACTGGCCGCCGCGGACCGCGCCGAGGCCGTCAAGCTTCCGGTCATCGACCGGCTGCTCACCAAGGCGTTCCAGCAGGAGCGCGCCGACCTCACCTTCCTCTTCCAGCAGATGGGCACCTTCAACGTCGCGAAGATGGCCGACCTGCGCAACCTCGACACCAACGGCCCGTCCCTGGAGGACATCCAGGCCTCGGGCGTCAAGGTCGCCTTCCTGGCCGGGGAGAAGGACGCGGTGCTCAGCGTGAAGACCGTGACCCGCGCCCACGAACTGCTGCCCGGATCGCACCTGGAGATCGTCCCGGACGCCCCGCACTCCATGTACTGGGAGACGCCCCAGAAGTACAACGCGGCCGTCGCCCACCTGCGCCGCACCCTCACCGCACCGAAGGAAGCCGTATGAGCAGCCTCACCCTCGACGCCGCCGACGAGATCATCGACGCGGCCCTCAAGCGCGCCCACTCGCTGGGGAAGGCGGTGAGCGTCGCCGTGGTGGACGCGGGCGGCTTTGTCGTCAGCGTCCGCCGCTCGGACGGGGCACGTCCGCTCACCCCGGACATCGCCCGCGCCAAGGCGTACACCGCGGCCGTGATGCAGCGGCCCGGCAAGATGCTGAAGAAGTGGCAGGAGAGCCAGCCGGTGTTCTTCTCCCAGCTCTCCCAACTGCCCGGCGCGGCCCTGCCGATCATGGCCACCGAGGGCAGCGTCACGATCAAGAAGGACGGCGAGATCATCGGCGGTCTCGGCATCGCCGGCGGCACCGCGGACGAGGACCAGCAGGTCGCCGACGACGTCCTCGAATCCCTCGGCTACGAGCTGGAGTTCGCCGCCTGGGGCGTCGCGGGCAAGCCCGCCGGGGACACCGGAAAGGACGCCTGAGCCATGGCGGATACGTTCAACTACCGCATCGACCACCACGGCAGCCTGGTCCGCCCCTCCGAGCTCCTCGCCGCGCGGGCGGCGGGGGACCCCGAGGCCCTGCACGCGGCCGAGGTCAAAGCGGTCGAGGAGGCGGTGGTCCTGCAGCGCAGGCTGCGCTCCACGGTCGTCACCGACGGGGACTTCCCCCGCGAGGACTTCCGCGGCGCCGTCTTCGACGCGGTCTCCGGATTCCGCCGTACGGAGGAGGAAACCCCCGACGGCCTGACCCGCTGGGTGGCGGAGTCCCTGCCGAAGGCGAACGGCCCGCTGGTGGCCGACTGGGCCGGCCGGCTGTCCGAGCTGACGGTGATCGCCCCCAAGGTCTCCCTGCCGTCCCCGGCCTATCTGGCCGCCACCACCTTCGCACCCGAACTGGCCGCGTCGGGCGGCCCCGCCTCGGCCCGTGAACTCGGCGAAGCACTCGCGGAGATCATCCACGCGGAGATCGAACTGCTGGTCTCCCGCGGCGTGCGCCTGATCCAGCTGAACAACCCGCTCCTGCTCGGCCACATCGCCGCGGACCCGTCGGTCCCCGGCGTGCTCTCCTTCGAGGACGCGCTGGCCGTCGAGGCCTTGGCGGTACGACTGGACGAGCGCCCGGAGGGCGTACGGATCGGCGTCTCGCCCGGCTGGGCGGCCCCCGCCGCGGTGGACCGGGCCCGGGCCGAGCGCCTGTACGGCGAGGTCCCGGCGGACCGGTGGGTCCTGCCGTACGACCAGGGCACCGAGGCCGAACTCGATCTCCTCAAGGCCCTGCCCGAGGACCGGGACGTGTGCCTGGGCGTTGTGGACGCGACCGTGCCCGCACTCGAGGACATCGACACGGTGATGGCCCGGATCGACGCCGGTGCCGAGTTCAAGGACATCGAGGACATGGCCATCGCGCCGTCCCGCGGCTTCGCCGACTCGGCGGCCCGGCCACTGCTGAGCGCCGAGGACCAGCGCCGCAAGATGGTCCTGGTGGAGACCCTCGCCCGCTACTGCTGGGGCAACGAGTTCTGATCCAGGGCCGACGAAGAGCCGGGAAGCGCATCCGCGCTTCCCGGCAGGGCTTTCAGAGCACCTCGGCTTTCAGAGCACCTCGGCTCTCAGAGCACCTCTGCTCAGAGCACCTCGGCTCTCAGAGCACCTCGGCGAACGTCACGGTCCGCTCCGCCAGCAGCGGCAGCACGCACCCCACGATGAGCTCCGCGAAGTGATCCGTCGCCTTGTGCGCCTCGAAGCCGGCCCGGTCGGTGTACTGCTCGTAGAGCACGTACGAACCCGCCTGGTCGGCCTCGGCATGCACCTCGTAGGCGAGGTTCGCGGGCTCGGTCGGCGTGAGGTCACGCATCTTGAGCAGCGCTGCGCGCACGGTGGCCTCGTCGGCGGGTGCGCACCGGTAGTGGGCGACGACAGCGAACGCCATGTCTTTCCTCCGGATGGGTTGTGCGGTAGGGCCCGCCGATTCCAGCACGAATCCCCTGATGAGCGACCCGCGCGGAGCGAAAGCAATGTCTGCCCCCGCGGGGCTGGTCGCCCAGGTCCCTCTTCGTGTGTTGTCAGTCTGGCCCCCTGGCCGTCCCATCTGGTTGACCGCGGCCCGCACCGCGGCAGACGAGAGAAGTGATCTTCATGCGAACCCTGGAAGCGCTCTCCGGCGGAGAGTGGGTGGCGACGGGCGAGTGGATCGACGTCCACGACCCCTCCGACCTGCGCACCCCCGTCGCCCGCGTTCCCGCGCTGAGCGCCGCCGACGTCACCCGCGCCTACGACCACGCGGAGCGCGGCTTCGCCGTCTGGAAGCGCACCAGCCCCTTCGAGCGCGCCCGGATCATGACCGAGGCGGCCCGGCTGCTGCGCGAGCGCGTCGCGGACATCGCCGAGGACCTGGCCACCGAGATGGGCAAGACCCGCGCCGAGGCGACGGTGGAGACGGTCAAGGCCGCCGACTTCCTGGAGTACTACGCGGGCATCGCCCGCCAGGGCTACGGGACCCTGTTGCACGACGCCCGCCCCGACACCCGCACCAGCTTCCAGCGGGAGCCGATCGGCGTCGTCCTCGCGATCACCCCGTGGAACGACCCGCTGATCACCCCGGCCCGCAAGCTGGCTCCCTGCCTCGCGGCGGGCAACGCGGCGATCCTCAAGCCGGCCACCGACACCCCGCAGGCCGCCCTGCACTTCGCCCGCGCCCTGCACGACGCGGGCCTGCCGGCCGGTGTCCTCAACGTGGTCACCGGCCGGGGCTGGGAGATCTCCGAGGCGCTGATCTCCGACCCGCGCCTCGTCGCGCTCACCTTCACCGGCAGCAACGAGGTCGGCGAGGGGCTGCGCGCCCAGCTCGCCCACACCGGCGTCCGCTTCCAGGGCGAACTCGGCGGCAAGAACGCCACCGCCGTCCTCGCCGACGCCGACCTGAACGCCGCCGCCAAGGCCGTCGCCGCCGCCGGCTTCGCCCAGGCCGGGCAGCGCTGCACCGCGACCAGCCGGGTGATCGTCGAGCGGTCCGTGTACGAGGAGTTCACCCGGCTGCTGCTGGCCGAGGCCGCCGCGCTGCGGGTCGGCCCGGGTCTTGCCGAGGGCACCACGATGGGGCCGCTGGTGAGCGCCCGGCAGCGCGACAGCGTCCTGTCCGACGTCGAACGCGCCGTGAAGCAGGGCGCGACGGTCCTGGCCGGCGGCGACCAGCCGAAGGACCAGGCGCTCAGCCACGGCTGCTACGTCAACCCCACCGTGCTCGGCGAGGTGACCCCGAACATGGACATCTGGCGCGAGGAGGTGTTCGGCCCCGTCGTCGCCCTGTTCCCGGTGGACTCCTTCGAGGAGGCGGTCGACGCGGTCAACGACTCCGTCTTCGGCCTCGCCGCCGCCGTGTTCACCCGGGACCTCGGCGCCGCGTACCGCTTCGCCGACGAGGCCGAGTGCGGCCAGATCGCGGTGAACACCACCACCTCCGGCTGGGACGTCCACCACCCCTTCGGCGGCTTCCGGGACTCCGGATCGCCGTTCAAGGAGCAGGGCGAGGAAGCCCTGCGCTTCTACACCCGCGTCAAGACCGTCGCCGTCCACTTCGGCGCGTGACGCTCGCGCGAAGGGTCGCGCGAACGGTCGTGCGAACGCTCTCGCGAGCGGTCGCGCAAGGAAACTCGCAAGGAAAGGAGGATGCCGATGGCTGACGAGACGATCGGCATCGTCGGCGCCGGCATCGTGGGCCTGGCCACCGGCCGTGAGATCGCCCTGCGCCGCCCCGGCACCCGGGTCGTGGTGCTGGAGAAGGAGCGGGAGGTCGCCGTCCACCAGACGGGGCACAACTCGGGGGTGGTGCACGCCGGGATCTACTACAAGCCCGGCAGCCTCAAAGCCCGACTGTGCACCAAGGGCATGGCGATGATCCGCGAGTACTGCCAGGAGCGGAACCTGCCGTACGACGAGTGCGGCAAGCTGGTCGTGGCGGTGACCGACGACGAAGTGCTCCGTATGGAGGCGCTGTACGCCAACGCCCTGGAGAACGGGGTGCCCGGCGCTCGCAGGGTCTCGGCCGGTGAGATCCGCGAGATCGAGCCGTACGCCATGGGCCGGGCGGCCATCCACTCCCCGCGCACCGCCATCACCGACTACACCGCCATCGCCCAGTCCTTCGCCAAGGACATCGAGGAGTCCGGCGGCGAGGTGCGGCTCGGCTTCCCGGTCACTCGCGTCACCCGGCTCACCGGCGGCGGCATCGAAGTCGCCTCCGGGGCCGAGACCCTGAAGGTGGACCGTCTCGTGCTCTGCGCGGGACTGCACAGCGACAGCGTCGCCCAGCTCGCCGAAGACGGCTCCGATCCGCGGATCGTTCCGTTCCGCGGCGAGTACATGACGGTCGCCCAGGAGAAGGCACACATGGTGCGGGGCCTCATCTACCCCGTGCCCGACCCGCGCTACCCCTTCCTCGGCGTGCACTTCACCCGCCGAGTGAACGGGGAGGTGGAGGTCGGCCCCAACGCGGTGCTCGCCCTCTCCCGCGAGGGGTACCGCCTCACCGACATCGACCTGCGCGAACTCGGGCGCATCGCCGCCTTCCCCGGCATCTGGCACCTGGCGAGGCAGCACTGGCGCACCGGCATCAAGGAGATGCGCGGCTCGCTGTCGGTGCGGTCCTACATGAAGGCAGCCAAGGCGTACGTCCCCGACATCGACGCCTCGGACGTGGTGCGCGGCGGAGCCGGCGTACGCGCTCAGGCGCTCGGCAGGGACGGCTCGCTCGTGGACGACTTCGCCATCCATCGAGTGGGCGCGGTCACGGCCGTACGCAACGCGCCCTCGCCCGCCGCGACCTCGTCCATGGCGATCGCGGAACACATCGCCGACACCGTTTTCGACTCCGCCGCCGCAACCTGAAAATGCCCTGCGTGCAGCGCTGTTTCGCGCAACTAGTGCTTGCATCCCCAGGGCTCGGCAAGGGCGCACGGCCCGCCTAGCGTTCCTTTCGCACCACCGCAGACCACACCCCCCGACGAGAGAGAGCTCACGCCATGTTCGTTGTCGACACGCAGATCCACATCTGGCTGGAAGAGACCCCGGACCGTCCCTGGGTCCCGGGCGCCCGGGAGCGGATCCGCCTCAACGGCCACCGCGAGGAGGCCTTCTCCTACGAGGAGGCCCTGGAGCTGATGGACGAGGCCGGCGTCAACCGCGCGCTGATCCTGCCGCCGTCCTGGGAGGGCAACCGCATCGACTACGCCCTCGAGGCCTGCGAGGCGCACCCGGACCGCTTCGGCATCATGGCCCGCGTCCCCCAGGACAACGAGGTCGAGGGCACGGCCATGCTGAAGGACTTCGCCCAGAACCCGCACATCAAGGGCACCCGCCTCACCTTCCACCGGCCGCAGGACCGCAACTGGATGATCGACGGCACCAACGACTGGTACTGGCCGATCGCCGAGGAGCTCGGCGTCCCCACCATGGTCCACGCCCCGATCTGGAAGCGTGAGCTCGGCCAGATCGCCGCCAAGCACCCCGGTCTGAAGATCATCATCGACCACATGGGCATCATGGCCCGCTGCGTCGACGACGCGATCGGCTACTGGGTCCAGGAGACCGCCGACCTGGCCGTGCACCCCAACATCTACGTCAAGGTCTCGGCGCTCCCCGGCTACTCGACGCAGCCCTTCCCGAACAAGAACATCGAGAAGTACGTGCGCGAGATGGTCGACAAGATGGGCCCGCAGCGCTGCTTCTACGGCACCGACATCACCCGTCTGCTCGGCCACGGCATCACCTACACCGACACGATCGAGCAGTTCACCAAGCACTGGGACTTCACTCCCGAGGAGCTTGAGTGGATCATGGGCCGCGGCATCAGCGAGGTCCTGAACTGGCCGATCGAGGGCTGAGGAACCACCAGAGATGAGTGACAGCAAGAACACACCGGGCAGTGACGGCGGTGAGGCCCTCGTGTCGGCCTTCAACGCCGTCGGTGCCGACTACCTCTTCTGCTCGTCGGGGTCCGAATGGGCCCCGGTGTGGGAGTCCCTGGCCCGGCGTCACCGGGACGGTGACCCGGCGCCGGAGTACCTGGACCTCACCCACGAAACGGTGGCGGTCGGCATGGCCACCGGATACGGCCTGGTCAAGCGGCGCCCGCAGGGCGTGCTGCTGCACGCGGCCCCCGGGCTGCTGCAGGGCTCGATGGCGGTGCACGGCGCGCTCCTCGCCGGCGTCCCGATGGTGGTCACCTCCTCGGAGTCGAGCACCTACGGCGACGGCCCGGGGCAGGACCCCGGCGGTCAGTGGTACCGCAACCTGTCGATCGTGGGCGGCCCGCACAACATCGCGACCCCGTTCACCAAGTGGTCCAACGAGGCCGCCAGCGTCCACACCCTGCCCACGATGATCACCCGGGCGGCGGAGCTGTCCTGGCGGGCCCCCACCGGTCCGGCGTACCTCAACATCCCGCTGGAGATCCTCCTGGAGGAGTGGGACGGCCGCGAGGCCAAGCCCATCGTCCCGCCGGGCTCCACACACAGCTCACCCGAAGAGGTCGACCCCGTCGCCCAGATGATCCGCGAGGCCGTCAACCCCGTGATCGTCACCGAGACGGCGGGCCGCGAGGCGGGCGGCTTCGAAGCCCTCGTCGCCTTCGCCGAGGCGTGGAACATCCCGGTCGTCGAGCCCGACTCCGCGGTGTGCGGCAACTTCCCGCGCACCCACCCGCTGCACGCGGGCAGCGACATCGGCCCGTGGATGGACGAGGCGGACCTCATCCTTCTCGTCAACTGCCGCGTCCCGTTCTACCCGCCCAGCCGGCGCCCGTCCAAGGCGAAGATCGTGGTCATCGACGAGGTGCCCCAGCGCCCGCACGTCGTCTACCAAGTCCTGTTCGCGGACCGGTACTTGGAGGGAAACGTCGCCAACACCCTGCGCCAGCTCGCCAAGCGCGCCAAGGATCTCGACGGGGTCGCGGTGACCGCGCGGCGGGGAGCGCAGGAGGAGCGGCACGCCGACGAGCAGGCCGCGATCGCCGCGGCCGAGGCGAAGGCGGCGCGGGCCGACGGCATCGACCCCGTGCTCGTCGCCGCGACGCTGCGCGGGCTCCTCGACGGCTCGGACGCGATCGTCGTCGACGAGACCATCACGCACAGCCGGGTCGTCAAGCGCCATCTCCAACAGGACGCCCCCGACTCGTACTTCTACGTGCAGGGCGGACTCGGCCAGGGCATCGCGGTGGCGCTGGGCGTCAAACTCGCCGCCAAGGAGCGGCCCGTGGTCCTCACGATCGGCGACGGCGCGTTCACCTACAACCCGGTCCTCCCGTCGTACGACGCCGCCAAGGCGTACAACCTGCCGGTGCTGATCGTGGTCTTCAACAATCGCGTCTACAAGTCGATGAACCTCAACCACCGCAGGTTCTATCCCGAGGGCGCCGCCGCCGAGACCGGTGAGTGGCTCGGTACCGACCTGCACCGGCTGCCCCGACTCGCGCAGTTCGCCGAGCCGTTCGGCATGCACACCGAGACCGTCGACGCGCCGGACGGGCTCGCCCCCGCCCTGGAGCGTGCCCTCAAGGCCGTGGCGGAGGGCACCACCGCCGTCGTCGACGTTCTCGTCACCCGCTGACCCAGGAGGCACCCGCCACCATGACCGACACTCCAACGCCCAAGCCGGGCAAGGTACTTGTCCCAGCCGAGGAGCTGCGCACCTTCGCCGCGGCCCTCCTCGAGAAGGGCGGCCTCAGCCCCGAACACGCCCGCACCACCGCCGACGTGTTCGTCTGGGCCGCGCTGCGCGGCGTCGACTCCCACGGCACCGCGCGTGTCCCCGCCTACCTGGAACTGCTGGCCAAGGGCGTGGCCAACGCCAAGCCCGAAATCAAGGTCGAGTCCGGCACGTCCGCCGTCGCCGTCCTGGACGCCGACCGGGCGCCCGGACCGGTGGCCCTCACCGCGGCAGCGGAGGAAGCGGTGACCCGGGCCAGGGTGAGCGGTGTCGCCGCCGTGGGGGTGCGCCGCACCGTGCACACCGGCGCCATCGGCTACTACGTGTCGAAGATTGCCGAACAGGGCCTGGTCGGCATCGCCTTCGTCGCCGGGATGCCCAACATGGGCTACACCGGAGTCAAGGGTGCCGCCGTGGCCACCAGCCCGCTCGCCATCGCCGTGCCCGCCGAGAGCCACGCCCCGCTGCTGCTCGACATGGCCACCGCCACCATCGCCCTGGGCAAGATCCGCCAGGCGAAGGCGAGCGGCACCCCGCTGCCGGAGGGCGCCGCCGCCACCGAGGACGGCACCCCCACCACCGATCCTTCGCTGGCGGTCATGCCGCTGCCGTTGGGGGGTGCCAAGGGGTCCGGCATGTCGATCGCCTTCGAGCTGCTCACCAGCGTGCTGGTCGGGGCGCCGATCTTCGCCGCCTTCCACTCGGACGATCCCCAGGGCCGCAAGCACCGCCAGAACGCCCTGATCATCGCGATCGATCCGGCGGCCTTCGGGGACGCGGCCGGCTTCACCGCGGCCGTCGACGCCACGCTGAACACCCTCAAGGGGCTGCAGCCGGCGGACGGCGCGGCGGGCGTGTTCTATCCCGGCGAGCGCAGCGCCTCCGTGGCCGTGGAGCGTGCCGCGAAGGGCGTGCCGGTGGCGCCGAAGGTGTGGCGCGAACTGACGGAGAGCGCGGCCAAGCTGGGCGTCACACCGCCCGAAGCCCGACAGCGGGGCTGACAGGTCTCCATGAAGGGGGATGGAGGGACAGGTGGCGGGGCGCCCGAGGTATGACGGCCGCCCCGGCCGCCCAGTCCGCTCCGAAGCGCCCGCCGCCCACTCGACCGGCGCCCGGGAGCCCCGGCGTCGGGCAGCCTCGTCAACCGGCGCCGGGCGCCCCGGCGTCGACGGCCCGCCGCACCTGCCGGGCGATCAGGGCGTAGACCTCCCGGGCCTTGACGTCGTCGGTGCCGTCGTAACCGTGGTCCGCTTCGGTCACGTCGTAGTGCTGGACCAGCGCGCCCGCCCGCTGCAGGCGTCCGGCGTAGCGCTCGCCCTCCGCCTTGAGGAGGTCGAACTCCGCCGTGACCACCAGGGCCGGGGCGATGCCCTTGAGATCCGCGGTGTCCGACGGATGGGCGGGGGACACCAGCCGGTCGGCGCGCTCGCGCGGGTCGGGCACATACGAGGAGTCGAAGACCTCCGCCATCCAAGGGCGCAGCACCGGCTTGGGGATGGCGGCACGCTTGTCCTTGGCGCTCGTCACGAGGTCCAGCGGCGGGTAGTGGAGGACCTGCAGCGCGATCGAAGGTCCGCCTTCCTCGAGCGCCTGGCGGGCCACCGCCGCCGCGAGAGCGCCTCCGGCACTCTGGCCACCCACGGTGAGCCGGCTGCCGTCCCAGCCGTGCTCCCCGCCGTGCTCGGCGATCCACCGTACGACCTCGAAGGCCTGCCGCGTCGGTGCGGGGAACGGGTGTTGCGGGGCGACGACATAGTCCACATTGATCACGGCCACACCCGCCTCGGCGGCGAGGCAGCGGCACAGCGGATCGTCGATTTCCGTCAGGGGTATGACGTAGCCACCCCCATGGAAGTTGACGTGAACCGGCGGAGGTGCGCCCTCGGTCGCGGGCATGTACACCACGACCCGGGCCGGAGCGACCGAGGTGGGGACCGTCAGTTCGCGTGCGTCGCGGGGGAATTCCGGGAACCGGCCGTGCAACGAAGCCGCGGAGCCGCGGCCTTCGGCACGCCGGCTCGCGAACACGGTGAGTCGCTGGATCGACTTGGCTGCGAAGGCGGCCACGGACGGCCGGGCGAGGAGAGACATGCGGTTCCATTCGTCGAGCCGTGGCGCCCATCGACAGGATTCCTGTCAATTGGGTGGGGCGATGCTAGCACGGGCCGGTGAAGCCTCCTAGGTGATTGCCGAACCGGACAGGCGGCTTTCACCGCATGACGGCTCTCCAGTGATCTGCGTTCGGCACACTGAACCGCCCCGGGGCTGATGGAGGCTAGATTCTCTGAGAGGGTCGAGTCATGGCCCGTCCATCTTCTGCCCTGCCGAGCTTCGGGAGCGTGCGGTGCGCATGGTCGCGGAGGTCCGCCCCAACTACCCAACCGAGTGGGCCGGGATGAAGGCGGTCGCCGCGAAGCTGGGGATCGGTGCGGCGGAGAGGCGGGCTGCTCGCCGGCGGTGCCGTCGATGGCTTCGCGGAGGAGATCCGCGTGGCCGACGTGGCGGGTGTACTCCTCGATCACGTGCCAGAGGACGAACCGCACTTGGGTGTCGCCGAACTACGGGTTCGGCACGATGCGCGACGGGTCCTCGGTCACCTGCGCGAACACCTGCCGCGACTCCTCGCACGCCTTTAGGTAGTCCGCGTAAGCCTCGGTGGCCGGCGTAGGGTCCGACTCGTCGTACCACTCGTCACCGGAAGCAGTGACGTAAGTCCGATAAGGGAAGAACCGAGGCGTCGTACCTGCCGGCGTCCGCTGGAACCAGGCACGCTCGACCCCCTGCAGATGGCGCATGAGCCCCCAGCAGGGTCAACGCCGAGGAACGCACGGGCCGTTGCCGCAGTTGCGTGTCCGAGAGACCCTCGCACTTCCACAGGAAGGTCGTCCGGTGGTAGTCGAGGTTGCGCCGGGTGCAGCGTCGCTCGTGCCCGGCCGGTCGTTGGCCAAGCTCCGGTCTCCCCTTCCACTGTCTCTTGGATTGGAGGGGAGGCGCTCACTCCTCGTGAGGCCGAGGCGGGGCTGCCCGGCGGTGCGCCATGGGGCGGCGTGCCGACGCCGGCGTTCCCATGCCGGGGCTGGTTCATACGGCCGCGAGGGACACCTCGGTCGACTTGATCAGGGCGGTGGCGGAGGAACCAGCCCCCAGACCGAGATCGGTGACGGCACTTCGCGGACGTCCTTGGCCTGTTCCCGATGACTTCGCACGTGGAGTGTGGCGATTCTTGAACCTGGTCAAAAGGGCACTGAGCTGCGGGTTCCGCTGCAGGGCGACGGTCTGCCCGACCTGTTTTCAGACAGCCGTCACGTGGGAGCCGTCACGATCCATTCCCCCCTCGAACAGGGGCGGTGCACTGGTGCTTTGCGGCCGTGTCTTTTTGGTGGCGCAGGTGTTGACGTGACTCCGAATGGTGCTGGAATCTCTGTGAGCCGACGCCCCGAGCCATGCACCGTGGCCGACGGCCTTGGAGGACGGCGCCCAGAACCGATGACTATATGACCTGGGACGACGCGTCGGCTTGCAGATCCCGCGAAGGTGACTGAGCCTATGCGAGTTCCTTCCGCATCAACGTGCACATCGTTTCGTAGCGGCGCAACGATCCGTCAGGGGCTTGCTCGTCCCACGAGTCCGGCTGACGGTCGTACGCGACATAACCTAGCCTTTCGTATAGCGCACGTGCCCGGGGGTTACTTTCCTCCACAGCCAGCTCGGCCTGCCGCAGACCGCGGTTCCTGATCCGCAGTTCTGCGGCTTCAACAAGGAACGTGCCGATCCCACACGACTGCAATGCGGGGTGGACGGCCAGCTGCCACAAACTGCCGACGCCCTCCTTGACCTGGTAGTCGACGCCCCCCTTCGCCACAGGGATGTCCGTTGCAGGGCAGACCGCAAGGTAGTCGACCTCGCCGATCCGGGCACGTTCCAACTGCTTGGCGACGCCGGCCAGGTGGTGGTCAGACCCTGCCCACCCGCACGACGCCAGGTCCGCATGTACCAGATCACGGGCTGACAGCTTCAACACAACGTTGATCATCTTCAGTACCTCCGGCGAGCCAGCATCCACGCCGAACACACGGGGCGCAAAGCCGTTCCCTCAGCCCACACTCCTGGCTCACGGGCCCCGCTACTCAAGCAATCAGACGAACGCTGCTACGGAAAGCGAACGAAGCCAGCCGCGTGAGGCCACCGCGAATGGCCGGCAGCTGAGATGATCTTGCTGTGTCTGGTGTGATCACGGCGTCCGAGCCGTCCTGGACAGCCCCGTTCACCGGGCTCAGCCCGCGGCAGTTCGGCAAGCTGGTCGCCGCGCTGCGGCGCGAAGGTGCGGACCCGGTTCGCAAGGGTCGCCCGTGGAGCCTGCCGCTGCAGGACCGGGTCCTGCTGGTCACCGCGGCCGGTTGCAGCATCGCGACGGCGTCCTGCGGTGCGGGGAGCGCGCCGTATCCGTCGTCGTACGGAGTGGCAAGGCGGTGGGCGTAAGGACAGCCGGCGGCGAGACCGTCGGCGCGCAGCGCGACGTCCTCGCAGACGCATCGGCGCCGGCCCTGTACCGGGAGCTCGTGGGCGAGGAACACCTTCCGTCCCGCCTCTTGCGGGACCTGGAACGCTTCCAGTGGGGTTTCGCGACCTTCAGGTCGACTGGGCGCTGACCGGCCCGGTGCCGTGGACGGGGCCGCAAGCCTCCGGCGCGGGGACGGTCCACGTGGCCGACGGCATCGACGGCCTGACCCGGTTCGCCTCGCAGATCGCCATGGGACAGGTCCCCGACGAGCCGTTCGCCCTGTTCGGTCAGATGACCACGGCGGATCCCAGCCGCTCACCCGTCGGCACGGAATCGGCGTGGGCCTACACCCACGTCCCGCAGCACATCACCTCCGACGCCGGCCCCGACCGTGTCACCGGCCGCTGGGACGCCCGCGAACAGGAAACCATGGCGGACCGCATCGAGGCCCAGGTGGAACGGTTCGCGCCCGGCTTCTGTACACGTATCCTCGCCCGCCGGATCCTGGCCCCCACCACCCTCCAGGCCATGAACGAGAACCTCCACAACGGCGCCATCAACAACGGCACCACCGCCCTGCACCGACAGGCGATCTTCCGCCCCGTCCCCGGCACCGGCCGACCCGAGACCCCCCGTCAAGGGCCTCTACCTCGCCTCCGCGGCCGCCCACCCCGGCGGAGGAGTCCACGGAGCCCCCGGAGCCAACGCCGCCCGAGCCACGCTACGACCGTACGGACTGCACACCCTTCTCCACCGTGCCCAACGAATGTGAACCGCCCGACACAACATGCTCGACGCGTTCATCGTCCGGACGCGTCCGGTCCCCGCTCTGGTGCGCGTACTCCAGCATGCCGCCCGGTGACTGCCGCGCTTCCCGCAGCCCCTCGTCATCGGGGGAGGCGTCCGCGCGCCTGCTGTCACCGATCCCGGGGAGTCGGTGACAGCATGGCAGGCCGCGTAAGGCGATCACCAGTAGTGGCGTCGACCGGCGATGGCGTGTCCCATCCCGCCGAGGATCCACAGGATGGCTCCGACGACCAGCAGGATGACCCCGATGGTCCACAGGATGGATATCGAGGTGACGAAGCCGACGACGAGAAGAATGATGCCCAGGATGATCATGATCTCTCCATGGGGGAGTGGTGCCAATGCCCCTGCGAACGGGGAGAGACCGCAAGGGGGGTGGGCACGGGGGATGGTTGGACTCCTCCTTACTCCGTGCGGTGCGGTTTGTGGCCGGCGACCTGCAGGCGGACCTCGGTGGGCATGTGAGGGGAGCCGGTGGACCGACGGGCGGTTCGGAGGGGGCCTTCGCACAGGGCATCGAGGACGGTGCCGGGTGCCGCCTGAGAGGTGAGAACGAGTCCGACGCGGGTGCGAGGGTGGGCAGGGCGGCCAGTGATGCGTACGGCCGTATGCTCAACGCCTGGCAGGGCACTGGCTTCGGCGGCGATCGCGTCGCTGAGCGCGCGGTCGCGCAGTTCGACGCCTTCCTGCGGGGGTGTGCCGCCGACGGGCAGCGCTCCGGGGCGGCGTCGGCGCAGTTGGGCGAGCAGCCACCACAGGGCGAGCAGGGCGACGAGGGCGAGGGCGGCGATGACCGCGGGCCACCACCAGCCCTGGCTGCTCCAGCGGGCCCGGTCGGCGGCGCTGAGCAGGACGTCGTCCGGAGTGGTCAGGGGCCAGCCGACGGGCGGGACCAGATCGTGTCGCCGGTAGACGTCGAGCCCGGCGAAGAGGATCAGCAGACCGCCGCCGAGCAGTACCAGCCCGGCGAGGGCCAGCAGACTGCGGTTGACTACGGGACGCGGCGTCATGGTGCGGGCTCCGGTACTGGTGGTTTTCGGTCAGTCGGTGCGTCGCCGTACCCGTACGACGATGCGGGGAGGACGGGCGAGGGCGAGCTGGTCGCACTCGTCGTCGAGGACGGCGGTGAGGTCGTCCTTCACCTGTTGGGTGTCGCGGAAACGGACGTTCGCAAGGGCTTTGGCGCGGTGGCGCCGCACCCGGATGCGAGCCTTACTGACCCCGGGTACCCGCATGGCGGCGTCGCGCATCAGATCGGCGGCACCGTCTCGGTCCAGGGAGGCCCGCAGCCCGGGCGCGGGGGAGCGCAGGGGCAACCAGTGGCGCAGGCCCGGAGTGAGGGCCAGCAAGAGCAACCAGACGCCGACGGCGGCCGCCACAGCGGCTCCCGTGAGCATCCACACGTCGTCCACCGGGCGGCTGGCCAGTTCGCCGGCCAGGTGCCGGCGCCAGGCTGCCGCAGGGCGTCCCGCCCGTACGGCGACGACGTCGACCAGCGCCGCGCCCGCCGCCACGAGAATCACCAAGGCGACCAGCGCGGCCGGAAGGCGGCGCGCGGACCATGGCCGGTGTGTTTGGTGCCCTCTGTCATGTTCACCGGCCGTCAGGTTCGGTGGGGGCACGTCGTGTTCTGGCGGACCGGGTTCTGTCGGCTCCCTCGGCTCCTCTGGCTCCTTCGCCAATGGCACTGTGGCAGGGCGCGCGCGTGGCGCGGAGCTGCGGATGGGAGGGTCCGGGTCGGGTGTCATTCCGGTCCTCCTTCTTGCGTGGCGTGACCGGCGGCCCCGGCCGCGCGGCGGCTCACCGGACCCGTCCCTGGTTCGCGCCGGCGGCGGTCACCAGCCGCCGGACGGTGAGCGTGACCTCTCCCACCTTCAAACCGGTCAGTTGAGCCACCCGTTCGGCGACGTCTTGCCGTATCCGCTCGCAGGCCTGGGGGATGTCGGAGGGGTAGGGCAGGTCCATGGCCAGGTGCAGGCGCACCGATCCGGTACGGGTGGCCGCGGAGGCGGCGGGCGCCGCCGGTCCGTTGCGGTCGGGCGGTATGGCGGCGCGCCGGGACTGGGCCGTGCGTGCAGCTTGGGCGGCGATACGGGCGACCACCCTGTCCGGTATGACGGTGGCGCCCCGCTCGGCCGGGGGCGGTAGGCCGGCGGCCCGCGCCGGTGGGCTGGACCCTTCGCCGAGGGGCGGGGAACCGGGCCGGGTGTTCACCGCTGCCTCCGCCCATGGAGGTCGAGGTCGCCCTGCACGACGAGGCCGAGGATCAGCCCCGCCGTCCCCAGGACGAGAACGAGCAGGAATGCCCAGAAGCCGCCGAAGTAACCGGCGAAGCCCAGGGCCATGCCGGCCACGAGGCCCGTCGTCGCTGTGTTCATCATGCACTCACCCGTCTCGCGAGCGTCCCTTTCGCCGTGATCACCCGCTCATGCCCGAGGACGCGGCGGTGGTCACGACAGCGGTCACCTCACGCGGCCCTCGTCCGGTTCGGTCTGCTCCTCCTCGTCGGGGAGGTGGACGTCGTCGACGACGATGTTCACCTCGACGACCTCCAGCCCCGTCATCCGCTCCACGGCGCTGATCACGTTGGTGCGTACGCCGCCGGCGACGTCGACGATGGAGACGCCGTACTCGACGACGACGTCCAGGTCTACCGCGGCCTCGCGCTCGCCTACCTCGACCTTGACTCCGCGCGTGACGCCTCCGCCTGCGCCGGGGACGCGTTCCCGCATGGCGCCCAAGGCGCGGGCCATTCCTGCTCCCAGGCTGTGGATGCCCGGTACCTCACGGGCGGCCATGCCCGCGATCTTGGCCACCACGCCGTCTGCGATGGTGGTCTTCCCTCGTGTCTCGGCCGGAGTCCCGGCCCCGGTACGACCCTTCAGCGCGCTCACGCCCGCATCGGGCCGGCCGCCCCCGCCGACGCTGGTGATGTTGTCCGTCATGGCGGTCGCCTCGATCGTTCGGTAGGAGACACCTGCGTGGTGCCGACCAAAAGGTTGGACACACGTGGCGGCGCACTTCTCACACCCATCGAGTGTGACGTGCATCACATGTCTGTGTGGGGGTACACGCTCGTTCTGAGCCCTGTGCGGGAGTTGTCATGATCGAACGCACTGCTTCCCCACGGCTGGAATGCGACCTGCCGGACGGACTGCTGGCCGTACGGGCGGCCGAAGGAGACGAGGACTCCTTTGCCGTTCTCGTCCGACGGCACAGCCGGTCCCTCCTGAGCCTGGCCCGTTGCATGCTCGACAACCCCCAGGACGCCGAGGACGCTGTCCAGGACGCCTTCGTCAGCGCCTGGCGGCGACTTCCGGAATACCGTCATAGCGCAGAGTTCCGTACCTGGATGTACCGGATCACCGTCAACCGCTGCCTGACCATGCGCCGGCGCCGGCTGCCGCCCCTCTCCCTTAACACCGTCGTCGAACCCGCGGCGGGCGACGCGTGGAGCCAGCCCGCCCGGTCCGCCGAGCTGGACGCGGCCACCGCCGCCCTGACCCGCGCGCTCGCCGAGCTGGACGCCGGGCAGCGGATCTGCTGGATCCTGAGGGAAGTGCAGGGCCTGCCCTACAAGGAGATAGCCCACGAGACGCGGACCAGCGAGCCGACGGTGCGCGGCAGACTGTTCCGGGCACGCCGATCCCTGCAGGAGGCGCTGGGCCCATGGCGCTAGACGACCCGCACACGCGGCCTCCCGAACCGCCCGGAGCCGACGGGCCCCGCACCGGATCGGCCGCCGCCCACGTGCCCCCGGAGCCGGTCACCGTCACGGTCACCGTGACCCGTATCGCCGCCCCATACGACGCGTCATGAGCGCCGTGGGCGACGGCCCCGCGGACCGTCAGCAGAGCGTGGCCGACCCGGCACCCCTGCCGCGCTGGAAGGACTCGCTGCTCCCCTGGCTGGGCGGTCGTCCAGTTGGCGTGAGGCGTCCGGAACGCGGCGCCTGGCTCCTCGGGGATCAGCTGTCCGGGCCTGTTGTTGAGGACGAAGCTCCGGTGGTGCGTGAAACGCCGGCCGCTGGCTCGTCGCGGTGGATGTCGGTCGGACCGAGGCGACCGTCTCGGCTCCGGCCAGATCGGGTGGGAGGAAACTGGTGACCACTTTCCCTGCCCGATCCGGTCAGGGAGGCGCTGACCTGTTTCAGGGCCGTGCGGGTGGCCGAGAAGCCGGCGGCGGGGGAGAGGTATGAGGACTGTGGCTATGCGCTCGTGGCGGTCCTGACCTGTAGGTTTCCGTGACACCTCTTGACCACGTCGCCCAGCACGAACTCGACATCGGTAACGCCCGCGTGGGTGCCGATGGCGCGCTTGTGCTGGGTGGGTGACAGCTCGATCGCGGTCATGCGCGCACCGTGGGCACGGGCCAGGTGCACGGCGTGGTGGCCGGCCCCGGAGCCGATGTCCAGCACGCGTTGTCCGGCGATCTCACCGAGGATCTCGGCCCCGGGACCGACGCCCTCCCACGGAGTCCAGTTCAACTGCTCCGGGACGGGCGGCATGAACTGACGGTTCAGCTGGCGTTGGCCGTAGACGGTCCAGGCATCGGTGTTGAGGTCCTCAACAGACACGGAACTCCCCTAGGTGTTGGGCGGGTTGACTATTTGGTTCATGGGCTACGGGCCGGTCACGTGATAGTTCGGGCCCTGGTCGCGGCGCGCACGCTCGATAGCGTCGAGGCGGGCGAAGGGCACCTCGCCCATCAGCCGCTGCCACTCGTCAAGATCGTGGATGGCCCGCATGTCGTGCTCGGCCGGGTCGAGGCGGATCTGGCGCAGCTGGTCAGAGCCGAGCCGGCCGCCGTCGAAGATGAACCCGATCTTGCCCAGTGGCCAGCGGGGGCGGGGGTGGATGTAGTGCGTCAGCAGCAGGCGAGGTGCTCCCTGTCCGAGGTCGAGCCCGGTCTCCTCGGCCGCTTCGCGGCGTGCGGTCTCCAGCGGGTCTTCCCCGCCGTCGGTGTTGCCTCCGGGGAACTGCCACAACCTGCTGCCGCACACCGAGCGCAGCTGCACCGGCCGATCCTGCTCGTCGCGTACGTACAGGCAGCCGTACACCGTGTGGTGGGGCGCCGTCTGTACGTACTCCGTAGGCGTCATCGGCAGGGGATGGCCGGGCCGTCCCGGACGGTGGTCGAACTCGAACGCCAGGGGGCCGAGCGCTTCCTTGTCCGGCGGGTAGATGCGGTGGAGGTTGACGAGCTGCTCGGCGCGCGAGGCGTCAGGATCGATGCGTGCCGGCCCTCGACCTGCGCATGTCCTTCGGCGGCGTCAAGCAGAGCGGCATCGGGCGTGAGTTCGGCACGGCGGGCTTGAAGGAGTACGTGGAGGAGCACTCCATCCGCCTGCTGAAGTAGCGGCGTTGCCACCCCCGTCAGCCCTCCGCAGACGGCGGGCTGACGGGCAGCGATCGTCAGGCCGACTACCGGCCATCTCCACCAGGGCGACCGCGCTCCCGCAGCGAGCCGTAGGACGGCCGCGTCGTCGCGGTCAGTCCCTGAGCCGGTCGATCTGGCGGATCTTGTTGGTCGCATCCAGGGCGGCGACCTTGTAGGACTCGGCGAGCGTCGGGTAGTTGAACACCGCGTCGACCAGGTAGTCGACCGTGCCGCCACAGCCCATCACCGACTGACCGATGTGGATCAGCTCGGTGGCCCCGGTTCCGAAGCAGTGCACGCCGAGCAGTTTGCGGTCCTCCGGGGAGACCAACAGCTTGAGCATGCCGTGCGAGTCGCCGATGATCTGCCCCCGGGCCAGTTCGCGGTAGCGGGAGATACCGACCTCGAAGGGCACGCACGCCTCGGTGAGCTGGTCCTCGGTCCGCCCGATGAAGCTGATTTCCGGGATGGTGTAGATGCCGATCGGCTGGAGGTCGTGCATCGGGTGCACCGGCTCGCCGAAGGCGTGGTACGCCGCCGTACGCCCCTGCTCCATCGAGGTCGCCGCCAGTGCCGGGAAGCCGATGACGTCCCCGACGGCGTAGATGTGCGGCACCTCGGTGCGGTAGTGCTCGTCGACCTTGATGCGGCCGCGCGGGTCGGCGGACAAGCCGGCCTTGTCCAGGTCGAGTTCGTCGGTGAGGCCCTGCCGGCCCGCGGAGTACATCACGGCGTCCGCGGGGATCTTCTTGCCGCTCTCCAGGATGGTGAGGGTGCCCCGGGGATGACGTTCGACCGCGGCGACGGTCTCTCCGAAGCGGAAGGTGACTGCCAGGTCCCGCAGGTGGTACTTCAGCGACTCGATCACCTCGACATCGCAGAAGTCGAGCATCCCGGACCGCTTCTCGACCACCGTGATCTTGCTGCCGAGGGCGGCGAACATGGAGGCGTACTCCATGCCGATCACGCCGGCCCCGACGATGACCATGGAACGCGGCACCCGCTCGAGATTGAGCACGTTGTCCGAGTCCATGATCGTCCGTCCGTCGAACTCGACGGTCGCCGGCCGCGCCGGTCGGGTGCCGGTGGCGATGACGATGTGCTCGGCGCTCAACAGCCTTTCGTGGCCGTTCACTTCGGACAGGGCGACGGTGTGGTCGTCCACGAAGCGGCCGGTGCCGGCGAAGAGGGAGACGTGGTTGCGGGACAGCTGACTGCGGATGACGTCGACCTCGCGGCTGACCACGTGCTGGGTGCGCGCGGTCAGGTCGGCGACGGTGATGTCCTCCTTGAGGCGGTAGCTCTGACCGTACAGATCGCGCTGAGTGAGGCCGGTGAGATAGAGGACCGCCTCGCGCAGCGTCTTGGAGGGGATGGTCCCGGTGTGGATGGAGACCCCACCGACCATGTCGGGGCGGTCGACGACGGCGACCCGGCGGCCGAGCTTGGCCGCGGCGATGGCGGCCTTCTGGCCGCCCGGGCCGGAACCGATGACGAGCATGTCGAAGTCTGGCACCCTCCGGAGTCTGTCAGGCCGAAGTCCTCCCCCGAAAGGGTGAATTGGCAACGGTTGGCTCCGAACCGCCGCTCCCTGACTAACGGACAAGGCAGGGCCGCTTGCCGTCGAACTTCCAGCCGGGGACGAGGTAGCGCATCCCGATGGCGTCGTCACGCGCCCCCAACGCCTTCTCCCGGTAGAGCTCGTGGGCCGCGAGGAGCCGGTCCATGTCGAGTTGGACTCCCAGGCCGGGGGCGTCGGGGACAGCGATCTCGCCGTCGACGATGCGCGGCGGAGCGGTGGTGAGTCGCTCCAGGCCTTCCTGCCAGATCCAGTGCGTGTCCAGGGCGTTGTAGGCGCCCGGGGCCGCGGCCCCGCAGTGGGTCACCATGGCCAGTGAGATGTCGAAGTGATTGTTCGAGTGACAGCCCCAGGTCAGACCCATCGCCTCGCACAACTGAGCCACCCGCACCGAGCCCTGCATGGTCCAGAAGTGCGGATCGGCGAGCGGGATGGACACCGACTGCAGGGCCAGGGCGTGGGTCAACTGCCGCCAGTCGGTGGCGATCATGTTGGTCGCGGTCGGCAGACCCGTGGCGCGGCGGAACTCGGCCAGGATCTCCCGCCCGGAGTAGCCGCCTTCCGCCCCGCAGGGGTCCTCGGCATAGGCGAGCGTCCCGACCAGGGGCGTACACAGCTCGATCGCCTCGCGCAGCGACCACGCGCCGTTCGGATCGAGGGTGATCCGCGCCTCGGGGAAGCGGTCCTTCAGCGCCCGCACGGCTTGGACCTCCTCCACGCCCTCCAGGACACCCCCCTTGAGCTTGAAGTCGCGGAAGCCGTAGAGCTCGTAGGCGGCCTCGGCCTGCTGGACGATCGCCTCGGGGGTCAGGGCCTCCTCGTGCCGTATACGGTGCCAGTCCGCGGTCGCGTCGGGTTCACGGACGTACTCCAGGTCGGTGCGGTCGGGGTCACCGATGTAGAACAGATATCCGAGGAACCGTACGGAGGTCCGCTGCTGTCCGTCGCCCAGAAGCGCCGCGACGGGAACCTCGAGATGCTGCCCCAGGAGGTCGAGCAGCGCCGACTCGACGGCGGTGACGGCGTGGACGGTGGTCCGCAGGTCGAAGGTCTGGGCGCCGCGTCCGCCCGAGTCCCGGTCGGCGAAGCGGTCGCCGATCTCCCGCAGGACGCGCTTGTAGTCGCCCACCCTCGCCCCGAGGACGAGGGACTCGGCGTCCCGCAGCGTCCGGGCGATCGCCTCACCGCCCGGGACTTCGCCCAGACCGGTACGACCCTCGGAGTCCTTCAGTACGACCACGTTGCGGGTGAAGTAGGGGCCGTGCACGCCGGAGAGGTTCAGCTCCATGCTGTCCCGGCCGGCGACCGGGTAGACGGAGAACGCCGTGATGGTCGGCTGGCTCATGCTCTCGGCCTCCGCACTGAACCGTGTCATGGAATGCGTCCTCATATGTAGATGGTATCCATGTATGAAGATGGAGGCTAAGTTGGTGAACCGGTGAGGTCAACCAATGCGGGGCACGACGGCCCGAACGTCGTCCGTCCCATGGACATGGGAGGGGCCGTCGGCGCGCCGGTACGGGCCTGTAGGGAAAGTTGCGGTCGTCTCCGACATGCATGCGAACGTGGCGGCGCCGACCGCGGTCCTGGCGGAGACAGAAGAGGCCGACGTCGATCTGGTTGTCTCCTGCGGCGACCTGACCTGGGGCGCCGAACCGGACCGCAGGGTGGCGCTGATGACCGGGCTGCCGCGGGCCCTCTTCGTGCGGGGCAACGGTGAACGCGCGGTCAGGACGTGCGCCGCGGCCCCCGGCGGCCGAGCACCGCACGGGAGGCGCGGGTGCCGCGGCAGCACTTGGACACGAGTGTCGAGTTCGTAGCCGGCATCCCCTTCAGCGTGGTGGTGGACGTCATCGGCCTGGGGCCGGTGCGCTTCTGCCGCGGATCGCCGCGCAGCGACACGGAATTGGTCACGCCCGCCACTCCCGCCGAGCGCTTCGCCGCACTGGCGGCGGACGTCGAGGAGTAGGTGATCGCCACCGGGCACACCCACCTGCAGTTCGACCGCACCGTCGCCGGACGGCGCAGCGTCAATCCGGGAAGCGTGCGCTACCCAGGGCTTCCACAGCCATCAACCGGCTTACGACGCACCGCCTCGTTGCCGGCCCGAGCGTCAGCAATGTCTTGATCTGATATGCGACCTGTACGCTCTTGGTTCACGAGCTAGGTGACGACGGGGCTTAGGCGAACCGGGCGGGGTCTCCCGCTCCTCGGCGTACGACTTCGGGTTCCCCCTGAGAGAAGTCGACGACGGTTGTCGGTTCGGTGCCGCATTCACCGGAGTCGATGACCGCGTCCACCACGTGATCGAGTCGCTCCTTGATCTCCCATCCCTGGGTGAGCGGCTTCTCCTCGTCGGGGAGCAGCAGAGTGCTGGACAGCAACGGCTCGCCGAGTTCGGCGAGAAGTGCCTGGGCGACGACATGGTCGGGAATCCGGACCCCGACGGTTTTCTTCTTCGGGTGCAGCAACCTGCGCGGCGCCTCCTTCGTCGCCGGAAGAATGAACGTGTAACTGCCGGGCGTAGTGGCTTTGATCGCGCGAAACGCCGCGTTGTCGATCCGTACGAAATGGCCGAGCTGCGCGAAGTCCTGGCACATCAGTGTGAAGTGGTGCCGGTCGTCGAGCTGCCGAATCGAGCGGATCCGCTCGAGACTATCCCGGTTGCCGATCTGGCACCCGAGTGCGAAGCAGGAGTCGGTCGGATAGCTGACGAGACCTCCGGCACGGATCATCTCGGCCACCTGGCTGATGATGCGTTGCTGCGGGTTCTCCGGATGCACGTCGAAGTACTTGGCCATGCGCTGAGCTTAGATCCGCGGTGGTCTAGTTCCCTGTTCAGCTGCGTCGCGGGTCTGCCCTTTTGCAAGCACGGCCACCTTCGGCAGTACCCATGAACCTCTCCATAACGGACCTTAAAGTCTGCTTTGCGGGCCTCCTGTCGTCCCGACGACTTGGGTGCGGGCCGGTGAGCTCCCGTCTTCGGGGTGTTCGCGAAGGTCTTGGTTCTCATTAGCAAACCGTCCGTGCTGTTTTTTAATCGGGGGCCGGGTGGCGTACACCGATGAGGGGAGACGGCGTGGACATCGGGCTGCTGGGTGCACTGGATGTGAGGGAGAACGGGGTGTCGATCACTCCGAGCGCGCCGGAGCCCCGGCAGGTGCTGGCGCTGCACGCGGACCAAGTGGTTCCCCTGTCCGCGCTGGTCGAGGAGTTGTGGGGGGAGCCGTCGGCCAACTCCCCCTCGACGCCGCACGGATCGGATGCCATCTGCTGACCGGGGACGGCTGGAGGTTCCTGTGCGGCCCGTACTCCGTCGGATGTGCCTCCCTGGCCCCCCGGTTGCGCGGCGCACTCGAGGCAGCCACCCCGCACTGCCCCCCGCCGGAGACCGCCGCCGTCGCGGGCCTGAACGCGGCCCTCGGCCACCGCACGGCGACGGCCACCGCAGGCGAGGGCCTCGGGCTGCTGCCGGCCCTGCGCGCCGCGTTCGAGGAGACACCCGGCACCGAACTGATCGCCCCCGGCCCCATCCAGTCCGCCATCTTCGCCTTCCGCCACCACGAACTGCCCGCCGCGCTCATCCGCCGTCAACTCGCCGCCCGGGGCGTCATCGTGTGGAAGACCGTCGCGGAGGAAACCCCGCTCCACCTGCCCCCGCGCGGCACCGGCGGCGGTACCGCGCTGCGCGCATCCCTCCACCACGACAGCACCGCGCACGACATCGCCGCCTTCGGCCAGGCACTGAAGGACGTCGTCCGAGAGCAGCAGCCGCACTCCGCCCGCGCACACCCGGCCGCCCCCGCACGCTCGCAGGCCGCCCCCACGGCGGCCGACCCGCCCCGCCTTCGGGCGCCCGCCCGGCGGCGGCACCTCACCGTGTGCCAGTTACCGTGACTCCCACGGCCCCCGCGGCCCCGCCGCGCGCACCGTCCTGGACTGCTCCATCGGCACGTTGAGCAGCCCGCCGGTGCCGGGGGGAGACCGGTGATCGTGCACGCGGGCAGACGCAGACCGTGCCCTTCGAGGGTGTGAACGAGGCCACGCGCCCCAGCGCGGCGTCGTCGGCCGCCGTACCTCCGCAGCGCAAGGACGCGGGCGTGGACGCCGACCCGGGAGCGGCTCCTTCACCGGGAAATCCGGATCCAGTGCCCGGCATCAGCCAATGCCGCACCGGCCGCACCGGCTTCCCGCCCGTCACCCCCCTCCACCACCCACCACGGAACGGTGCCCGAACCCCGCCGTTCCGGGCCGCGCCGTCCGACGGGCGGCAATGCGCGGGCGCTCCTATGCTGGTGAGGTAGAGCCTTGAGGCCCGAGTCCGACGGCATGGCCGCGGCCTGCGGCCGGCCGCAATTCGCGCCCTGTCCGGCGATCCGGCCCCAAGCGACAGAGACATCCCCCGCGTACGCCGTCTGCCGGAGCCGGATGCTCGTGTCCCGCACGGCCTTGAGGACGGCATTGCCCGCGGGCGGACCCCATGCCCCGCCCCGCTCTCGCTCACGACGACCGCGCGGGCTTTGACCTCATGCGCTGGGAGTCGGTCCATGACGCATTCGTGCAGACGCAGACGCAGACGCAGGGGGGCCGCCACCGCGTTGGCGGTGGGCATGGTCATGGCGCCGGTCGCGAGCGGTACCGCCGTCGCGGCGCCCGTGTCCGTTCCCGCCGCGGGCACTGCCACCGAGCCGCCTCCGCCGTCCGACTCGACCGCGGACGGTTTTCGCACGCTCACGCCTGCCGTGACCCAGGAACTCGACGAGGCCGTCCGGCAGGTCATGCGGGAGGCGAACGTACCCGGGGTGACCGTCGGACTGTGGACACCCGGCCAGGGAAGCTACGTTCGGTCGTTCGGGGTCGCGGACAAGAGCAGCGGCCGGAAGATGTCGCCGGATCTGTACATGCGCATCGGCAGTGAGACCAAGACCTTCACCGTGACGGCGCTGCTGACGCTGGTCGACCAGGGCAAGGTGGGCCTGGACGATCCGATCGGCAAGTACGTCGACGGCGTGCCGGGCGGAGACAGGATCACGCTGCGCGAACTCGCCGGGATGCGCAGCGGGCTGTTCAACTACACCGAGGACTCGGGGTTCTTCACCGCCCTGACGTCCGACCCGCAGCGGCCGTTCACCCCGCAGCAGTTGCTCGACTACTCCTTCAAGCACCCCGTGCTCTTCCCGCCGGGCGAGAAGTTCGACTACTGCAACACCAACCTCATCCTGCTCGGTCTGGTCGTGGAGAAGATCAGCGGCCTGCCGATCGAGGACTACCTCCACAAGAACGTCCTCGCACCGGCCGGCCTGGACCACACCCTCTTCCCCACCGACGCGGAGTTCCCCACCCCGCACGCGCAGGGATACACGGACCAGACCGCGAGCGGGAAGGTCGAGGAGACGGCCGACTGGAACCCTTCCTGGGCCTGGGCGGCGGGCGCGACCATCTCCGACCTTCAGGATCTGCGGGTATGGGCACGCACGGTCGCCACCGGCATCCTGCCCAACGGCGACACCCTGATCAGTCCCGCCACCCAGAAGCAGCGGCTCATCACGCCTCCGACCACGATCCCGGGCGCCGGGTACGGTCTTGGCATTTTCAACGTCCAGGGCTGGATCGGGCACAACGGCTCCCTGCCCGGCTACGAATCCCTGACCATCTACCTTCCCTCGGCCCAGGCGACCCTCGTCGTCCTGCTGAACACCGACATCAACCACGACAACACCGAACCCAGCACACTCTTCGGCGACGCGATCACGAAGATCGTCACACCGCAGCACATCTTCAACCTGCCGGCACAGCCCGCGGCCCGTTGACTCGCACCGTCCGTGGTGACGTGAAGTGCCCCGGCCACACGGCGCGCTGGGGCATGCACAACGTCGATGACGTCGGCCCGCATCAACTGGCCGGCGAGAAGGATCGGGTCATTACGCTCGCCGATGCCCAGGCACGGACCTGGGGGTGCGTTACATCTACGACGAGCCGCACGGCATGCCCGGCAGCCTCGGGCAGGTGGCGGCGATGGTGTTGGCATTGGCGGACCTCCACGATGGGCAGCATGGTGACGGTGGCGGGGAGGCCGAGCTCCCGTGGTGTGGGGCCTGCAGGGGTGGGGATCTCGGTGTGCCGGTCCAGGAGCGCGTCGATGGCGGTTTGACCGTCGTCGACCGCGGCACGTTCATCTTCGGTCAACGGGATGGAAGCGAGCATGTGCTGCAAGTTCTCCTTGGCTTCGATGAGTTGGGCCTTGCTCGAGCCCTTGGGGGTGCAGAAGTCGCAGCGGGCGCAGGCCATCCGGTGCTGAGAGCAACATGAGCCCGCGTGGCCCGCATCGGGTCCCCGCTCTCCCGCTCGCACAAGTCCAGGTACTCCGCCAGCCCTCGGGCGTAGGCATCGATCGTCCTGG
Organism: Streptomyces sp. SD15; assembly: GCF_054462255.1. Lineage (NCBI taxonomy): Bacteria > Bacillati > Actinomycetota > Actinomycetes > Kitasatosporales > Streptomycetaceae > Streptomyces > Streptomyces sp. SD15. The sequence continues at coordinate 46,412 of NZ_JBTLMO010000036.1, forward strand.
CCCAGCGAACCGATGAGGAGCTGGGTCCGGTTCGTGAGCGGGCCGCCGGTCTCCAGGCTGCAGCGGTATGAGGGCAAGGCCACCAAGCTGGGGGTGAGCGTGCGCACCGGTGGGTGCGGGCCTTCCTCCTCGACCGGGAGGCAAGTCTGGTGCGCGACGGCCCGGAGCGGGCGTCCGGCCGCAGCCGGCATGCGCTCATCACGTCCCTCAGAGAGGACACGATCGTCCGACGTTCGTCGGCGGATCACGAACTGATTGAGGTTCAGAGTCCTTGCGGGGACGGAACGTACAGTGATGACGGAATCAGTGACACAGACATGCCATGAACCATGGTCCGACAGGGGGCGTACGGTGGACCCGATCGTGCTGGCAGCAGGAACCGCACTCGTGGGCGCCATGGCCACGGACGTCTGGCAGCAGGCCCGGACCGCGACGGTCGACCTGTGGCGTCGGATACAGCCCGGGCGCGCCGACGGCATCGACGCCGAACTGGACAACCTCCGTGCTCAGGTGCTCGCGGCCCGGGAGGCCGGGGACGCGGACACCGAGCAGGCCCTGGCGGGTGCCTGGCGGCTGCGTCTGCAGGAACTCTTCCGCGACAACCCTGGTCTCGCCGCCGAGCTCCGACAACTGCTCGACGAGCATCTCACCCCGGCTCTCCCGGAGAACGAACAGGCCCAGGTCCGGTCGGTCGTCATGAGGGTCGAGGCGCGTGACAACTCCCGTGTGTACATGGCGGGCGGAGACCAGCACATCACGGGCGCATGAACACACCCTCCCGCGACCCGGACCCGACCCGTGTCGAGATCGAAGCGCACGCTCATGACAACGCCCAGGTCTACATCGCGGGAGGGAATCTCTACGTCACCCCGTCCGGCTCGGCGACCAGCGACGAGCATGGCCCTTCCGGGGGCACGGTCCATGCTCTCCGGGTGTTCGAAGGGCCGTCGCTCCTGCTCTGCGCCGGCGCGGCACTCGTCGTCGCGGCGCTGTCCGGTCGGGAGAATCCGAATGGCAGCCTCATAGGATTCGTACTGCTGCTGGCGGGCTTGGGCGTACTGACCATGGCGGTTGCTCTGACGCGGCGCCGCTACTGGCGCTGGCAGCAGATCCGGCTGCTGAACAGCCCCGCGCTCATGCGCCGTCATGACCGGCGGCTGGACCGCACAGCGCAGCAACTCGCCAGCGCCCTGCGCTCGCAGTGGGAGGCTGAGGAGAGGCTGCGCAAGGTGCAGCATCCCAGTCCGCTGCCGGTGCGATGGATCACTGAGGACCGGTTATCCGACCACTGGTCGAGCGTGCGCGGGGACGCCGGGTGCGACACGCCCTTGGACCTCTCGGGCGACTTCGCTTCCGTCGCTGAGACATACGCCCGGGTGCCTTCCGGCAGGCTGCTTTTGGTCGGTGGCCCGGGCGCCGGCAAGTCCGTACTCGCTCTGCGGTTCGCGCTGGACCAAGTCCGTCGGGCCAAGCCCGGCGACCGCATCCCGGTGATCCTTCCGCTGGCATCCTGGGATCCGATCGCCCAGGACCTGGAGTCCTGGGCGGCAGCGCGGCTGATGCTCGACCATTCCTGGCTGGCGACCCGCACCGCCCAGGGGACCACCCTCGCTGCCGAACTTCTGTGCACCGGAAGGCTGTTGCCGGTTCTCGACGGCTTCGATGAGATCCGTTCCGAGGCCCGCCCCGACGCCATTCGGCGACTGCGCGCTGCACTCGGACATGCGGACCCCATCGTCGTCACCAGCCGGGTCTACGAGTTCGACGCCGCCGTTGCCTCGGCAGGCTTCCTGCTGCCCGCCACCGCGGCTGTCCGCCTGCTGCCCCTGAGCCTGGACGAAGTGGCCGAACATCTGCGCCGAACCACGCGCAAGGTGGTCACCGGTGACCTGGTGTCCACCAAGTGGGACCGGGTGTTCGTCCCGCTGCGCGAGGGCGTCGGCGACGTACACGTCGAGCGGCTGCGAAACATCCTGACGACACCACTCATGGCCTCGCTGGCCCGCACCGCTTACAGCGAGACAGCTCGTGACCCGTCCGAACTCCTGGACGGCGTCGGTTTCCCCACCGAAGCGTCGATCGAGGACCACCTGCTGGACCAGCTCATCCCGGCGGTCTCCGACCAGCCGGAGCAGGCAACGCGGTGGCTGGTGTTCCTCGCTCAGCGGCTCGATGCCCTGGACACCCAGGACCTGGCGTGGTGGCAGCTCAGTCGGCCAGCTGCGGGCGTCCTGCGGACGCTGGGGGCGGCGTTGGCACTCGCCGCGTCCGTCACCGTCGTGCGGTGGCTGTTCGACGACACGGAGACTTCATGGATCTTCGGTCTGCCGGTGTGGATTCCGGTGGGGCTCATGGGCCTCCTGTCGGTGGCCGAAGTGGCGCTCGGGTCGCGCGGACAGCTGCCCTTGCCCCACCACTTCCAGCGCCCTGCATCGATCGGCCGCTTCCTGCTGGGTGCCATGGCAGGGTTCGCCTGGGTCCTGACGTGCAGCCTTTGGCTGATCGACGTCGGCGTCGTCCGGGTGCTGGTGCTGGTGCTCTACGCCGCTGCGCTGAGCTCCATGCTGCATCCCGCCGTCCCCCTGGCCGTCGGGCGCAGCCCAAGATGGGTGCTGCGCCAGGACCGCAGAGCGACTGTGGCCTCCCTCGGACTGGGAAACCTGTGGGCGGGAGGCGTCCCCTACCTGAGGGCCGCCGTGCCCATGCTGGCCCCCGTCGTCGCCCTGGCGACCTGGGAGTCCAACGCGGGGCACGGCGCCGTCGGCCCTGTCGACTGGGCTGTCACCATCGCCGTCTCGATCGCCGCGTTGGTGGTGTTCGCTGTGTGCGTCTCCGCCTGGGGTACCTTCACAGCGGCCAGAGTGCGGCCGTGGCTCGCCGGGCAACTCCCCTGGGACCTCATGGGTTTCCTCGAGGACGCGCACCGCCGCGGCATCCTGCGGCAATCGGGCGCGCACTACCAATTCCGGCACGCTCGGCTTCAGGAGCGGCTTGTCATCCGTGCCGGACATCGGCCATCCCTGACCCGGCCGGCACCAGCACGGCGACCGCGTAACCCACTCATGGCTGCTGCCGTTTCAAAGGTGCTGGTGTCGGGGCCCTCCCTGTTTCTCCTGCTCGTGGCCGGTACGACGTTGCCCGCCTTCAGCCAATCGCCGGGCGCCCCCGGGCCGCGTCTGTCGATCAGACCGGGCTGCGAACTACTTGACCGGAACACTCTCACGACCGTTCTCCCCGAACCGGAAATCATCGGCGAGCCGGACGGCGGCGACACGTGCTGGTGGGTCAACGAACGAACGATCCCGGACGAGTCGAACGTACAGCTCACAGCGCAGGCGCTCCAACCCTTCTTCCGGTACAACGCGGTGCAGTGGGCAGAGAAGAAGTTCGAGTCGGAATCCGCAACACTCTACGAACCTCGATACACCGGACACCCCGCAGGGCTGGGAGACGAAGCCACCACAGTGATCCAGCTCAAAAAGTCGCAGGCGATGACCGAGACCGTCGTACGCGTCGACAACGTTCTGATCTCCATCACCTGCGTGGTGGACGTCCCCCGGGGCGACGACGAAACGTTGGCGCGCCAGGCCCGTGCCACCGAGAACCTGGCGCGTGTCGCCGTAAGCAACCTCGGCCCATAGCCAGGCGATGACGCCCGCCGCGAGGGCATCCAGCTCGCCCTGATCCGTCTCGCCGCCTACCACGACAGCCACGACGTTCCCATCGACTACGCCCGACGAGGCCGCCTCGACCACACCGACCTGCTCGCCGCCAACCCGCTCGCCGACGGATGACTCGCCGGCCCAGGGACATGGCAAACGTAACGGCAGGACTCCTTTGAGGCAGCCGGGGTTGCGGTCTGCTCGGTGGCCGCCCGGCCGGTTGGCGTGGTCGAAGCGTGGTGCCCGCCGGGCCCACGGGATGTCACGCATCCGTCCCGCCCAGGGCGGGTGTCAACCCCGACCAGGGATTGGGTAGCTCGCCCGTCACCGGCCCGGCGACCGCCGCGCCGCGATCACGCGCGGTGCGGACGGCGAGCGGGACGAGCGCCTCGGGTACGCCGTACACGAGGTGGCAGAACCGCTCGGGCGGGTGCCGGATGGTCCACGCCGGTCTGCTGAACGCCGACACGTACGTGGACCAGTGGCCCTCGAAGGTGACGACCAGATCCGCGAGGCGGGCGTACCCCGGCGCCGGATGGACGCCCGGGTTCAGCACGACAGGAGCCGCGCCGAGCCGGCGGACGGTTCCCACCAGCCGTCTGCAGGCGGGCAGCGCGGCCGGGGCCGGGGACACCCGGTCGAGGAAGCAGCCGTGGGTCGCGTACCACTCCCGGTGCCGCACGACATCGGCCGCGATCTCGTCCGGGTCGCGCGCACCGTAGTCGGTGTCGACGTACCCGAGCAGCCGGGCGCCGGCCGCCCGCAGCGCGCCGGCCGCCGCGGTGAACGCCGGGTCGGGGCCCGGGCCCGGACCGTTGGCGGGGTTGAGCACGACCGCGTACGTACGGTCCGCCGCCGTGATCAGGCGGTGCCAGGCGCCCGGGTCCTCGCCCGGGTGGACGTACAGCGGAATCAGCAGGCTCACGACGCGCGGCCACCTTCCCCCTGCCGGGGGGCGGCATCCGTATCCGCGGTGGTGGCCGCCCACAGCGCGGCCAGCGATTCGTCGAGGGTCCGGGACGGACGCCAGCCCAGCGCGTCACCGGCGGCGGTGATGTCGGAGCACTGCCACGACACCTCCCCCGAGCGGGCGGATCCGCCGCTGTCCTCCTCGATCCGCCCCCGGAACCCGGCGATGTGCGCCAGGGCCCGCACCAGATCGCGCACCAGGACGGCCTTCCCGCCGCCGATGTTGAGGACGCGCGGCAGGGGCCCGGGCGCCGTCGCCGCGCACACCGCGGCCCGCGCCACGTCGCGTACGTCCACGAAGTCGCGGTACGCCGACAGGTCACCCAGCCCGATCACCGCGTCCGGGTCCCGGCCGGCCTCGCGCAGCAGCCCGGCGATCCGGCCGGGCAGCCCGGCCGACGGCGCCCCGGGCCCCACCGGGTTGCCCACCCGCAGCACCACCGCGTCCAGGCCGGAGGCGGTGACGGTGATCGTGCCGGCGAGCTTGGTGGCGCCGTACGGGGTGACGGGACGGGTGGCCGCCGACTCCGTCACGCTGGTGTCCGGGGTGCCCGGGCCGTACTCGGCGGCCGAGCCGAGATGGACGAGCCGCGCCGCGGGTGCTGCCTCGCGCAGCGCCGCGCACAGGACCGCGGGGCCACGGGAGTTGACCTCGGCGAGCGTCACGGCATCTCCGCCGGTCGAGCCGGCGCAGTTGATCACGGCGTCAGGCGCCGCCGACGCCAGTGCCTGTGCCAGCCGGTCCGTGCGGACGGTGGCGAGGTCGATGCCGAGCTCGGCGGCGGGCGAGCGGCCGCCGCCGAGCACCCGCACGCCCGGCGCGGCGTGCAACTGCTCGACGACGTGGCCGCCCAGATAGCCGGTGAAGCCCAGGACGAGAATGCGCATGCGAGGGTCAGGCTCCCTTGAGCAGCAGCGACTTGCGGGTGGTGAACTCGGCGTTGGCCCGGTCGTAGTCGTCCGGGCGTCCGATGTCGAGCCAGTACCCCTCGAAATCGTAGGCGTGCGGGGGATTTTGGGTCCGCAACAGGTCCAGCACGAGTTCGTCGAAGCCCAGCGGCAGGCCGGGGGTGTACCCGTCGAGCGTCGCCCGCGACAGCCCGTACACGCCCATCGAAACGCGGTAGTCCATGCTCGGCTTCTCGGTGAACGCGACGACCTTGCTCGCGTCGGTGGTCAGCACCCCGAAGTCGATGTGCACCTTGCGCGCGTACGTGGCGATCGTCAGCGGCGCGTCCGAACTCCGGTGCCGCAGGAGGACGTCGGCGAAGTCGAGGTCGGTGAGCACGTCCCCGTTCATCACGAGGAACGACTCCGGCAGCCGCTCACGCATGGTGAGCAACGGGCCCATGGTGCCCAGCGGGCTCTCCTCGGTGGAGTAGTCGACGGCCATACCCCATTGGGAGCCGTCGCCGACGTAGGCGCGGATGATCTCACCCAAGTGACCTATGGCGATGGTGCAGCGGGTGAAGCCGGCCGAGGCCAGCTGACGCAGCACTATCTCGAGGATGGCGTGCTGATCGCCGATGGGCACGAGCGGCTTGGGCAGCGCGGTGGTGTAGGGCCGCAGCCTCACGCCCTTGCCTCCCGCCAGGATCACTGCGTGCATGGGACTCCTCCTTCGTGGGATGTGCCGATATGGGGATGTGCCTACGGGGATGTGCCGGGACGGGGTCAGATGTTGTAGATGCCGGTCTTGTAGCGGGCGAGGTTGGCCGGGTCGCGGAAGAACTCCACGGTGTGCGCGAGACCCTGTTCCAGTGCGTGGGCGGGGCTCCAGCCGGTCGCCTCACCGAGCCGGGTCGCGTCAGCGACCAGCCGCATCACCTCCGAGCCCGCGGGCCGGATGCGCTGCGCGTCCTCGCGGACGTCGAGGGCGGCGTCCATCACCTTGCCGATCAGCGCGACCAGGTCGCCGACCGAGATCTCGCCGCCGGTACCGGCGTTGAAGGTCCGGCCCACGACCCGGTCGGCGGGCGCGGTGCCCACCGCGAGAAACGCCTGCGCGGTGTCCTTGACGTAGGTGAAGTCGCGGGTGGGGCGCAGGTCGCCGAGGGTGATGGTGCGCGTCCCCGCCGCGACCTGGCCGATGACGGTGGGGATGACCGCCCGCATCGACTGGCGCGGACCGAAGGTGTTGAACGGCCGTAGCGTCACCACAGGGGTGTCGAAACTGGCGTGGTAGCTGTCGGCCAGCCGGTCCCCGCCCGCCTTCGAAGCGGCGTACGGCGACTGGGTGTTGATGGGGTGGTCCTCGGTGATCGGCACGGTCTGCGCGGTGCCGTAGGTCTCGCTGGTCGAGGTGTGCACGAGGCGGGGGGTACCGAGGGCGCGTACCGCCTCCAGCACGTTGAGGGTGCCGGTGACGTTGGTGTCCACGTAGCTGTGCGGCGCCTGGTAGGAGTACGGGATGGCGATCAGGGCGGCCAGGTGGTAGACGCAGTCGGCGTCTTCGACGAGACCGCGCACGGAGCCGGGGTCCCTCACGTCACCGAGGACGATCTCGACGTGGTCGAGGACATCGGGATGCAGGGTCTCCAGCCAGCCGTAGGAGGAGAAGGAGTTGTACTGCGCCATGGCCCTCACCCGGTGCCCGGAGGCGACCAGCGCCTCGGTGAGGTGGGAGCCGATGAATCCCTCGGCTCCCGTGACGGCGGCGAGCGATGCGGAGGTCAAATCGCGGTCCTTCCGGTCGGTGGCGCGTGTGGCGTTGCGTGCGGTGTTGCGTGCGGTGCCGAGGCGTCCGGGGGCGGCCCGTGGGGGTCGCTGTCGTGCGGTGGTCGCCGGTGCGGTGCGATGCGGTGCGGTTTCGGGCGGGGCGCGGTTCCGTGCGACGGTGCGAGCGCGGTTCCGGGCGACGCGGGCGGGGGTGAGGCGTGTGGTGCCGGGCGGGGGAGAGGCGTGGGAGGGGCCGGGGCAACTGTGTGGTGCAAGGTCGGGGTTCAGGAGTGCGGTGCGGGACGTCCCAGCAGCCGCAGCGCCCACGCGGTGAGACACAGCGCGGCCGCGCCGCAACACAGCGACAGCACGTCGGCGCCCGGTGGTGGATGGAACACGGCGATCGCCGCGCCCCCGGCGGCGGCTGCCAGACACACCCCGGCCGGTGGCCAGGCCACCCCGAATGCCTGGAGCAGCAGCGCGATCCACAGCGTCGCCGCGAGCAGCAGCAGCGGGGCCGGCTCGGCGCCGGTGAGCAGCGCCGCGGGCAACAGCGGAAGGAGATAGGCCAGCAGACAGAGGCCGAGGATGCCGGCCGAACGCAGGAGGAAGGCGGCCGGTGTGGCGGTGGCCCGCAGCGCCGCCACCGACATCCCCCGGTATCGGTACAGCAGCCATTCGGCCGGCCCCATACTCACGGTCAGCACGATTACGGCGTACGGGTGCCGACTCCCCTCCAGCAGCACCAACACCCCCGCGGCCAGGCCGAACAGGCCGTACGGCAGGGACCGCAGCAGCGCGGGTCGGGCGACGTCCGGGACGGGGGAGGCCGTGAGCGTGGACCGCAAGGCCCAGCCGGCCGCCACGGCCGCTCCGAGCAGGGACAGCATCGGCAGTGCGGCCCGCAGCAGCGTGCCCGGCTCCCACCACGGCAGCACCACCGCACCGGCGATCACCGGGGTGAGCGCCGCCAGCAGCAGCCGCTCCCGGCCCAGCACCAGCAGCACACCGGCCGCCGCGAGATACGCCGACTGCGCGGCCGCGACCAGGGCCGCCGTGCCGGACTGGGCGAGCAGTGTCCCGGCACCCGTCGCCGCGACTGCGCCCAGCGGGGCGCCTTTGAGCAAGGTGCGGCCCGCCTCGCGTCGGCCGGTCGCCATCCGCAGATAGGCCCGGTGCCCGAGTGCCTGGCCCCAGGCCCAGGAGACGAGCCCGGCCACGACCAGCACGTCGGTGTCGGCCTGCGCGTCCCACAGCCGCCCGGTGAGCAGGTAGGCGAGTCCTGGCAGCGCGAACAGCGCACCGCGCAGTGCGCACCGCAGGTGATCCGGTCGCCAGGGGTCGACCGGCGGCGCGGGCTCGGGAAAGGTGCGCGGCACCCGCTCGTACAGCGCGGACGCGAGCGAGAACAGGTTCGGGTGTCCGTAGCGCTCCTGGATCACCTCGGCGGTCAGTCCCTCCGACTCCAGCAGCGCGGCCACCTCGTACGGGTGGACGGCCGGCCCGATGCCGTCGGCCAGTTCGGCGGCGAGCAGGTCGACCGCGTCCTGGTTCCCGCCGCTTCCCGGCGCGCGCGGTGCGGGGGAGCGGCCGCCGGCGAGTCGCAGGGAGAGCGTGTCGCCTTGTGCACCGCCGGGTTCGAGGGCCATCGGTCCGCTCATCCGGCCAGGCTCCTCGGCCTCGGGACCTGGGAGTCGCCCGCCGCCGCGAGTGCGGAGTCGGAGTCGGTGTCGGTGTCGGCAGCCCAGGGGTCGCGTGGGGTGCTCCGGCCGAGCGCCGGCAGCTCCAGGTAGATGGACCGGAAGGTGTCGACGGTCTGGCGCAGGGTGAACTGCTCGATGACCCGCAGTCGGGCCGCCTCGCCCATCGAGCGGCGGCGCCCGGGATCACCCAGCAGTTGAAGCGCGGCCGCGGCCATGGCGGCGGCGTCGCGCGGCGGCACGACGAGCCCGGTGTCGCCGACGGCCTCGCGTACGCCGCCCACGTCCGTGGAAACGGTCGCCCGCCCGCACGACATGGCCTCGATCAGGGTGAAAGGGAAGCCCTCGCTGATGCTGGAGAGCATCACCACGTTGCCCGCGGCGTAGGCGTCCTTGATGTCGTCGACCCGGCCCTCGAAGGTGACCGCGTCGGCGTGCCCGAGCTCGGCGGCCAGGGCCTGGCAGCGTTCCCGGTAGGCTTCGCCGCCGCGCGGTGTGCCGCCGAACAACCGCAGCCGCGCGCCGGGGAGTTCGGCCCGCACGAGGGCGAAGGCGCGGATGAGCGTCTCCAGGTCCTTGATCGGGTCGACCCGTCCGGCCCAGCTGAGGGTGGGCTGCTCGGGCTCGGGGCCGGCCGGCGGGAACGCGGCGGGGTCCACGCCGTTGTAGACGGTGCGTATCGACGTGGGGTCGGCGCCGCCCTGTTCCTCCCACAGCCGGTTGTAGCGGTTGCCCGGTGTGATCAGGGCGGCCCGCCGGTAGGTCTCCTCGGCCAGCAGCCGGAAGAAGCCCAGCACGACGGCCTTCACGGGCCAGCGGTAGGGGGCGGTGCGGTAGCCGAGGTAACGCTCGCGCAGATAGACGCCGTGCTCGGTCAGCAGCAGCGGTACGCCGTGCCGCTCCAGCGCGGCCAGGCCCGGCAGCGCGGCGACGCCGCCGCTGACCGCGTGCGCCACCCCGTGCTCCGGCGGCGGCGTCGCCAGCGGGCGCAGGGCATGCTCCAGCAGGGCGGTGGCGGTGATCGCGTCGTGCAGGGTCGGCCGGGCCTCACGCACGGCAAGGCCCGGGCGGTTCCACACGGCGGTGAGGATGCCGATCGCCCGGTCGCCGCGCAGGAAGGGACTCAGCAGCCCGTCGGCCGCGGCCGACGCCAGCGCGTACAGGGCGGCGGCGAACCGGTCCTCCGCGCAGGGGTCGAGCAGGGCGGTCAGGAACTGCTCGTAGGCGGAGGCCAGTTGGCTGCGGCGCCGCCCGCGGGGCGGGCGGCCTTGGGGCGCGGGCCCCCACATGGGGACCGCGGTGACGCGCGAGACGTGTTGGGGGATGTCCCACACGACCGGTTCGCGTCCGGTACCGGTGACGGCGATGACGTCGAAGGCGATGTCGGGCATCCCGCCGACGAGCTGGTCGCACCAGACGCTGACACCGCCGTGACTGTGCGGATACGTGCCTTCGGTGAGCAGGGTGACGCGCGTTGACTTGGGGCGTCGCGCGCCGTGGGGAACGGGCATCGATGTGCTCCACGGCCGGGGTATGGGGTGGTCGTGCCGGTTCCGGCCGCGGTGGGTGCGGCCGGAACCTTCGGTCGGTGCGCCGTTCAGCTGTCCGGGGTGTACGGAACCCGCTCCCTCACACCGGCCGGCACCCGGGTGGTCGGAGTGGTTGCGGTCGCCGTCTCCTCCGTGGTGACGCCGGCGGTCGCGGCCGTCGGCGTGCCGGACGACGGCAGGGTGAGCGTGAGTGGCTGCCCGGTCGGGGCGGCCCATCCGGACACTTCGCCGGCGTACGCGTCGCCGAAGCCGGCGCCGGCGCTCACGGTGCCGGCGGGCATGGTGGCCGTCACCGCGACGCCGTCGGGCGTCTGGACGGTCACCGTGTCGCCGACGTGGTAGGCGGTGACCTGACCGGCGGCGACCGCCGACTTCCAGGCGGCACGCCGCTGCAGCTCGGTGCCGATGTCCTTCATCCGCAGGTTCACCACGGGGGTGTTGTCCGCGAACAGGGCGGAGTACCCGTCGAGGATGCCGTCGAGGACCGGGTAGGCGATACGGTCCTCGGCCAGGTTCGACTGATGGATGAAGTGCGGCTTGGGATCGTTGGACAGGACGTGTCCGAGGCCGGTTCTCGTCTCCACCGGCACGATGTGGTCGGCGTAGCCCGTCGCGGTGCTCAGCGGCGCCGACAGGCAGGTGGAGGTGGCGGGGTTGTCCTCGCAGATGCCGCTGCCGCCCTGGGCGCGGCTGGTGTAGATCCAGTTGTACTCGTCGACCTGCTCGGCCGCCCGCCCGGCGTTGTAGAAGACGTTCATCGGATAGCGGGAGACGGTCGTCGAGGGGCCGACCTGACGCTGCACGGGGTCGCGGGAGTTGTCCGAGGCGAGCCACTGAACGTCGTTGTCGGCCAGCGCGAGCGCCAGGTTGGGGTTGTCCTCGGGCTGCTGCGGCGAGATCCTCAGGCCGGAGTGCTCGCCGGTCACCAACTCGTCGTTCTCCAGCGGGAGTCCGGCGGTCCGACCCCAGACGCGGTTGTTGGCGATCTCGTCGGAGATCTCGGTGCGGCTGACCCACGCGGTGGAGCCGTCCGCGTTGGTGGCGCACTTCCACGGCACCACGCTGACGTCCTGCACACAGCCGAGGAACGGGTGCGAGTACGTGTGGTTGACCCAGCGGAAGCTGTCGCGATCGGCGATGAACTGATCGGCGAGTTCGTCGACGCCGTCGTTGTCCTCGCGCTGGTTCACGCTGCCGGCGCCGTTGTACACCATGTCGAGGGTGACATGGTGTCTGCCCTGCCATTCGATGGCGTGGTCGACGTCGGCCGGGGTCATGCGGATCGGATTCGCCACGCCCTGGCCCGGGGGGCAGTCGATGTCGCCCGGCGTGCAGTTGAGTTCGGTGTCCCAGCGGTCGTCGGCCGCGAACACGTCGTCTACGTGTACCGCGAAGTAGTTGCGCGAGGCGCCGAGGTGCACGCCGTCGGTCATCCACTCCACGATGCCGCGCGCCAGCAGCCGGAACTGCTGTTGGTACTGGTTGTAGACGAACGTGACGACGAGCTCGCGCCGTCCGTCGTGCCGGTACTCGCCGACCAGCGAACCCCGGGTCGACTGCCCTGGGATCGGCGCGTCGACGTACGGGATGAAGTCCGCCCCCGCGACCGGTGTCGACAGATAGGCGTAACTCTCGCCCACATCAGGGGAGTTGTCCTCGAACGGCACGGCTCCGTCCAGATAGCCGAACGGCCCCGCCTGCCCGGCAGCGGTGACCTCGGCCTGAACACCGTCGACGCTGCCGGAGTAGCCGCCGTAGACCGGGTACTGGAGCCCGGCCTCGGGACGCGCGTAGGTGTAGGCGTCGACCTGCGGGATCGCGTACGTCTGCTCGTAGGCCGCCAGCGCCGCCATCTCGGCGGAGCCCGCGGCGAACGGGTTGTCGTTGGGCAGCACGACGGCCTGGAACTTGGCCCGCGGTGTGCCGTCCACCGTGTCCGCCAGGAAGCCGGCGTCGATCACGGGCCGGCCGGTCTGCTGCAGGTCGACCTCGGTGTATGGCGTGCCGGCCGTCTCCAGCTCGGCGGCGATGGCGTCGGTGGCCGGGCCGCCGTCGCTCACGATCAGGACTCGCAGGTCGATGCGCGTCGCGGCGTCCACGGCGTGTGCCGTGCCGGCCGGTAAGCCGAGCGAGACGATGAGCGCGCCCACGGTGAGCACGGTCGTGCGAATGGTCCGCTTCATGCGGTGAAGTCCCCTCCCCGGGCAGGGGTGAGTACTGCTCCTACGGAGCGGACGCACCCCCTGCGCGACGCCACCGCCCCCCTCAGACGTCGGTCGTCAAACGCATTCGTCGCGTCACATAGTGAGGTCTGTGTGTAGTTTTCGTGCGCCCGTTGCGAAACATGACGGAAAAGAGCAGGCGTCCAACTGGTGATCGCCGGAGCCGGAACGTCCATGTCGCGGCCGCCGGGGCGCACGCGGCGGGGCTTGCGGGAAGGCCCCTGCGCTGGCCCCGGGCCGGGGCGGAGCGCATGGACCGCTGACGCCCGCCGGTGCCGGAGCGCCAGCGGTCCAGACCACGGTGTCTTCCCGGCGCCTGATCGGTTTCAGGTCACCCTCACCCCGGACTGCGAGCGTGCCCAGGGTGGCCGGTCTGTGCGGACCGGTCGCCGCCTGTCTCTCGGGTCAGGAGCAGAGCACGCGGGTCTCGGGTGTGTAGAGGGGGCCGCCGCTGGTGCTCGTGCTGTCGCTGAACTCGGCGTAGAAGTACGAGTAGAAGCCGATGTTGCCGTTGCAGCCGGAGTCGGCGGCGACCTGCAGCGTGAGTGTGACGGTCCGGCTCTGGCCGGGCGGGATGGTGGCCCCGTAGTTGGCGCCGAGGTTGGCGGGACCGGTGCCGGAACACGCGACACTGCCGGCGGCCGTGGCCAGGCTGCAGCCGGTGAAGCTGTACCGCAGATCGGGCCGCTGGGTGGTCAGCCAGGTCGGCTCGATCGTCTGGTAGACGAACCAGACGTCGTAGGTCCTGTTGTTGGTGATCGTCATCGACAGGTTCACCGCGCCACCCGGCACAGTGGTGGCGCTGTCGGTGGCGAACGTCAGATCGGCCGGGCCCGGGTCGGCCGCACTCGCGGTGGGAGCCAGGCCGAACAGGGCGAGGACAAGGGCGAGGGTGGCGGTGAGGCCGAGGCGTCTCGTCTGTGTGGATCGCATGGCCCGGAAGGCTAGGCGCACCGCTACCGCCCCGTCTGCCCCACCCGGATCGCCGGTAACGGCGCCCGGCCGGAAGTGGATGTCCGGTGAAGAGGCTGTGGAGGCGCTGTCTCGGTCCGCGGTCGCCGGTATTCCTGCACGGCAGTGTCGAGCAGGGGGACCGGCGGGCCACGGCCGACGGTGCCGGACGGCTTCGCGGGCCGCCCCGGCGCTAATGGCGGATACAGGGTGCGCCGGCCGCCGCGGAACGATCACCGCCGAATGCGACGCGGTGACGTTACCGGCCGGGCCGTCCAGGTCTTGCCGACCCGGCCCGAGACGGCGGCGGCGCCTGCCTGTCACCGCAGCGGAGGCGGCCCGAGACGGCGGCGACGCTTGCGGCGGGGCGCGGGGCCGCCGACCGGGAACAGGGCATGCGATACCTTCTTCCCGGCCGCCGGGGACGCGGCCGTCCCGCCCCCGGGCCCGCCCCTCGCCGACGGCGCGCCCATCAGGTCGGCGGGTCACGGCAGTTGAACTGGCGGGCGGTGCAACGGCCTTTCCCCGCACCGTCGTTTCAAGTCGCTGCCGTCGGCCACACCGCTGCTGTTCACCACCCGTGGGCACGGAACAGGCATGCACTGTTGCCTCTTTGCTCCCCACGCTGTCCCGCGGTCCGCCGAAACCCTCGCACGTGCTCTGTTCAGGGCCCTGCCCGCTGCCGCCGCCCATCGCCGTACGGCCCACGCACCCACCCCCCGCGGCCCCGATGCCGTGTCTGCTGTCCATCTGGAGCTGGTCACGCTTGCTGAGGACCGGGCTGTTGTCACCTGGTACACCGGTGTGCCCGGGAGCGACGACGGGCTCGGGCGTATGCTCCCGGCCGTGACCGAGGGGGAAGTCGTCTACGGAACCCATCCCGCCCGTCTGAACCGCACCGCCGCCGAAGAAGGCCACACCGCCCACCACTATGTGGAGCTGACTGGTCTGGAGCCGGGGCAGACGTACTACTACCAGGCCCGCTCCCGGGGTTCGGCGGCCACCCCCACACCTCTGCACCTGGTGAAGGGCAACGCTGTGGGCACCTCCCTGCATGGATTCGGCTCGCGCGCCGGCCCGTACTCCTTCACCACGCCGCATCCTCCGCCAGGCCGTCATCTGCTGTCGATTGCGCTCTGCAACGACCTGCATCTGGGCGAGACCACCGCCGGTCGGGTGGCCGGTCTCCCGCTGCCGCGCGGCATCTCGCAGCCACCCGGCCTCGCGCCGTATCCGCAGATCATGGGCAGGGCGCTGGTCGAGGAGGCACGCCGACGCGGCGCGCACCACCTGCTGGCCGCCGGCGACATCTCGGCCGGCGGTGCGCCGTGGGACCTGAGGGAGGCCAAGCGGATCCTGGACGGGTTCGGCACGCACGGGCAGGACTACTTCGTTGTCCGCGGAAATCATGACCGGCCCACTGCCCGCACTCGCGGGGAGTGGGGCGACAGCTTCCGGGACGGCTTCTT
Source organism: Streptomyces sp. SD15 (assembly GCF_054462255.1). NCBI lineage: Bacteria > Bacillati > Actinomycetota > Actinomycetes > Kitasatosporales > Streptomycetaceae > Streptomyces > Streptomyces sp. SD15. The sequence goes on from NZ_JBTLMO010000036.1 coordinate 61,593, forward strand.
TGCCGGCGGTTCACCCGCCTACTTTGCCCGTGATCTCGGCGGACTGCGGATCGTGGGACTGGACACGTACGAGAAGCGGGGCAACGGCGCCGGCCCCGGGGGACTCTCGCCCGACCAACTTGCTTGGCTCTGCACCCGGTTGAGGCAGGACAGGGACCAGCCCACGCTGGTCTTCGGGCATCATCCGCTCACCGTGCGCCACTCGCCGTTCCCGGTGACGGGCGGGCAGCGTCTCGACCGCCGCCAGGCCCGAGCCATTCTCGACGCCTACGCCTCCACGCCCGGCGTGTTCCTCCACCATGCCGGTCACACTCACCGAAACAAGCGCACCGTTCTCGCGCAGGCCCCCCACGTCGCACTGCAGGAGGTCGGCGCGGTGAAGGAGTACCCCGGCGGTTTCAGCCTGCTGCGGATCCACACGGGCGGATACGCCCTCAACTATTACAAGAGCAGCAGTCGGCCGGCCCGGGAGTGGAGTGAGCGCAGCCGGCGTGTGGTGGCGGGCTTGTGGCCGCAGTACGCCTTCGGTCCCTCCGTTCGTGACCGTAACAGTGTGGTGGTGCGCGATTTTTCCGGTGTTACTCCGTGGAGGTCGGTGCCTGCTTTCTGTGGCGTTGCGCAGGAGCGGTAGGCGGGTAATTCTCCTTGACGGAATGCTCGTTTCCCGATAATGAGAAAGAATGACGGAGGCGGCATTTCGGATAAGTGGGCTCGAATAACCGCATGTTGAATATCCCGTCACTGGGATGCGGTGGTGGGGGTGTGGGCGGCGTCGGCCGGGCGTTGGGTGCCGTGCGGGTGGGGCGGGATTGTGGAATTGGGCAGTTGGTGGGGGCTGGACCACGGGTTCGGGCTGTTCCAGGGCGGGCGGGGGGTGGGGGCCGCTGGATAGAATGCGGGTATGGGCGGGTGGCCTGTGGGTTCGGCTGCGCCGGGGCGTGTCTTCGAGGCTGGCTCCGGTGTGGGTGGTGGCCGTGGTGGACGCCCCGTTGCGGTGTCGGGGCGGGTGGGCGGTGTCTGCGGTGCGGCCGGTGGTTGCGGCGCGGCGGGTGCACGTTGGGGTGGTGTGTGATGGTTGCGGGGTCGGACGGGACGGGTGTGTATGCCGGGCGCGCGTCGGGTTTGATCGGGACGCAGATCGCGGGTTACCGGGTGGAGCGCGAGATCGGCCGTGGGGGTATGGCCGTGGTGTACTGCGCGAGGGATTTGCGCCTGGAGCGTATGGTCGCGCTGAAGCTGCTGGCTCCGGAGATGGCGCGTAATGATACTTTCCGTCGTCGTTTCACGCATGAGTCGCGGGTGGCTGCGGCGATCGATCATCCTCATATTGTGCCGATTTTCGAGGCCGGTGAGACGGATGGTGTTTTGTATATCGCCATGCGTTATGTCTCGGGGCTTGATTTGCGGGCTCTGCTCGACCGGGACGGGCCGTTGCCGGTGGAGACGGCATTGCGTATTGCCGGGCAGGTGGCGTCGGCGCTTGATGCGGCTCATGAACATGATTTGGTGCATCGGGATGTGAAGCCGGGGAATATTCTGGTGGCGCGGGGCACCGACAGCGATCATCCCGAGCATGTTTATCTCACGGATTTCGGGTTGACTAAGAAGTCGCTGTCATTGACGGGCTTCACGACGGTGGGGGAGTTCGTGGGCACGCTCGATTATGTGGCGCCGGAGCAGATTTCGGGTCGTCCGGTGGACGGCAGATGTGATCTGTACAGCCTTGCCTGTGTTGTGTACGAAACCCTCGCGGGCGGGCCGCCGTTCCAGCGGGATGAGGACATCGCGCTGCTGTGGGCGCATCAGTACGATCAGCCGCCTGCTCTGAGTGAGAGACGGCCGGGGACCGCGGCGGCGATGGACGACGTGCTGGCAAGGGCTCTGGCGAAGGTCCCCGAGGACCGTTACAGCTCGTGTTTGGAGTTTGTGGGAGCTTTGCGTGTTGCTGCGGGTGGGGGTGGGGGTGGGGGTGGGGATGGGGATTCGGGTGGTGGTGGGGAGGATGTGGGGTTGGCAGTTGGTCCGCCGGTGTGGGCCTGGCCGGTGTTCAGCATGTTTCTTGCGAGGAACCCTGGGCGTTCACGCCCGGGAGGAATCGCATCTTGAGGCAGCGTTGCACCGCTGTGTCGTAGCGGCGGAGCCGCCCGCTGATGCCCACGACCATGCCGACAGCGATGGCGGTGACAATGGTGACCACCTTGATCAGGCCCGAACGGTGCATCAACCGGCTGAAACTGGCGCGGTCTGGCACTGCGCACGGCCACACTCGCGCCGCCCTACCTGGGCGGCCTCCACATCGCAGCCATCCTCATGCGGTCCACCACGTGATCCATCAGACACTGCCGGCTAGCCGCGGTGGTCCGCCGGATCCCAGGCCCGGCTGCAGGAGCAGCACTCAAGCATGCCATGTCGCTGTGCGAGCGCGTCACGGTGCTCTCCAGCGGTGGGGTCATCGCAGGGGGCACGCCCGCCGAGGTGGTCGCCGCTCCCGAGGTGATCGAGGCGCATCTCGGGGATTCCGCGATGGCAGACGCTCCGCGACCGCAGCCGGCTCCGCGCCAGGCCCCCGCGGCTCCGCCCCAGGCCTCTGCCTCGGCCGAGGAACCTGCATCGAAGGAGGCAGCGCGGTGAGGACGATCCACTTCCGGCGAACGGCCGCCCCCGGCACCAGCACGCCGGCCGCACTCACCGTCGACGACCTGTCCGTGCACTACGGCGGGGTCCGCGCGGTCAGTTCGATCAGCTTCAGCGTGGAGCCCGGGGCCTCGGTGGGCATCATCGGCGCCAACGGCGCGGGCAAGACCTCCACCCTCAAGGCGCTGACGGGCCTGGTACCGCGCGGCGGCGGACGCATCACGCTGGGGGAGCGCGACCTGACCCGCCTGCGGGCCCGCGACACGGTGCGGCACGGCATCGGCTCCGTACCGGAGGGCCGGCATGTGTTCCCCGGCCTGACCGTGGAGAAGAACCTGCTGCTCGGCGCATATGCCCGCCGATGGGACGCCGAGACCCAGGCCACGCTGGCCGAGGTGCACGAACTCTTCCCGGTGCTGGGCGAGATGGGCCAGCGGCTGGCCGGCGCGCTCTCCGGCGGTCAGCAGCAGATGCTCTCCATCGGCCGCGCCCTGATGGCCAGGCCGCGCATCCTGCTGCTCGACGAACCGTCGATGGGGCTCTCGCCCAAGCTCGTCGGCGAGATCTTGAACGCGCTGAAACGGCTGCGTGAGGAGGGGCTGAGCCTGCTCCTCGTGGAGCAGAACGCCCAAACTCACCTTCGGCGCGACGAGTCACTGCCTGGTCATGGAGAACGGCAGCGTCGCCATGACCGGCACCTCCGAGGAGCTCAGCCGGGATACCCGGGTGCGCCAGATCTACCTCGGGCTGTGAACGATTCACGGAAGGGAGTGCGGCGATGGACCAGGACTCGTATCTCATCGGCCTGATCGGCTCCGGCATAGGCACGTCGCTCAGCCCCGCACCAGCGGGTGGTGTTGCTCGGCGCCGGAGGAGCCGGGGCGGCCGTCGCCCACGCGGTGCTTGCCCGCGGCGCCGAGTCTTCCAGGCCGCCGATGCCTTTCGGTTGTTCACCGGCAGGGAGCCGGACAGCGCACGGATGCTCGCCGATGCCGACCAGCTTGCCCACGCGGCCGAAGCCGAAGCGACGTGAGCCGACTCGACCGGAGGAAGACCGCATCGTCACAGTGTCCCTGCAGGATCGGGGCCCGGCGGCCAGCCAGGCGGCGCCCGCCCTTGAAGAGGCGGGCGCCGCTCGATGATGTGGGGACAGACCTGGCTATGACCCAACCGGGGCCTAACCGGTCAGGGTCGGGACGTAGGGCGACAAGGCCGGAGCGAGTTGTACGCCAGGGGCCAGGCCGAGGGCGACGAGGGCGTCCGGCAGGCCGCGGCCGACACGCGCCGCTTCCGTGGTGCCCGGGGCCGCCAGCTGACGGCAGCTGGCGGAGATGATGGCGAACAGGTGCTGCACCCGGCCGGGTCCACGGGGCAGCAGCTGGCCGTGGAAGTCCTCGTGGTGGGCGAGCACGAGGGCGGCAAGGCCGGCGACGTGGGCCGAGGCCGTGCCGGTGCCGTCGAGGGCCGCGTATCCGCCCTGCGGCGAGCACGCCAGGACTGCCACGCCGGGAGCGACCGCGTCGACCCCCGGGCCATAGCAGCTGAACGGCGCAGCGAACAGCCCTTCCGGTGTCAACTGCGGGCCCAGATGGGTGGCCTGGGACGTGTCCTGCGGGTACGAGCCGAAGACTCCCAGCGCGCCCACGGCGAACACGGTCGGCAGCGAGCCGGGGAAGGCGACCGGTCCGCCCGTGTCGCCCGTCGGAGCGACGCAGGCGACACCCGCCGCGTTGGCATCGGCAAGCTTGCGGGAGACCAGCGCCGACGCATACGGGGTCGCCACCCCGATGTGGGCGACGTCGACCTCGTGGTCGATGCAGTGATCCAGCGCGGCGATCAGGTCACTGAAGCAGCCGCCCGGCTGCACCTGACAGACCTCCAGCTCGGCGTCGACCGCGATGCCGATGACGCCCTTGCCGGTGTCCGCCCCGGCGATGATGCCCGCCGCGTGGGTGCCGGTGCCCACCTTGTCCTGGGCCCAGCCATCTTCCGTACCGCGGACGAAATCGAGTCCGGAGCGCGCGCGTTGTTTCAGATCGGGGTGCTCGGAGGCGACCCCCGAACCGATGACCGCGACCCTGACCCCGAAGGCACGGAACGTGGGGGGCAGCCGGTCCAGCCGCATGGCCCGCTGGCCCCAGCTGTACTGCTGCCTCTCGTCCAGCCCCGGGTACACCTGGTCCAGCGGTGTGAGGGCGACCAGGTTCTCCTCGGTCACCGACAGATCGGGACGGTTGATCCAGCGGTCCGCATAGCCTCCCGCGGGCCGGACGTAGAGGGACTGCACGGACTCCGCGGTCTCCGTGGCCAGCGTGACGGTCACCGTCCCGTCGGCACCGGTCAGGCCCGGCCACGGCCAGGACGCCCCGATCAGGAACACCCCCGCGCCGGCCAGCGGTTCGCCCTCCGGGCCGCACACGCGCAGCGAGATCTTCGTAGGTTCCGCGAGCGGCGTGACAAGCCCCGGGTCAAGGAGCGGAAGAATGCTCGCGGTCGGCGTAGCGATGGGTCCGGTTCCGGACAGAGGCAGGTCCGGCTCGATGTGTACGTGCAGCGATCGCATCGCCGGCACCTGGGACTCGGCTGCTTCGACAACCGCGATCTTCGGGCAGGAGGGGTGCAGCCCGGCCGATTGCAGCTTCTCCGACGGGTGGAGCCTGCGGATCACCCTGACCTCGGGCATCCGGTCCAGCCGGTCACACACCGTGTCCATGGTGAGCTCGGACACTCCCGGTGGGAGCAGATGCTGTGGCAGCGGCGTCACCATGTACCGCTCGCGGCGCGGTTGCACCAGGTGCGGTGACTGCGCGCCTTTCTCACGTGGCCCCGCTTGCCTGCCCTCGGGTTCGGACGAGCCCGCGCCCTCACCCTCGGACCCGCTCTCGTGGCTGTTTCCGGGCCTTTCCTTGACCATCACGTCCACCTTCACCACGCCTACGTCGTCTGAGTGCTTCTGATCCGGCGATGGGGCGGCTCGCGCTTCCACGGTGATGCGGTGTGCCCGGAAAACCGCTCCGGGCACACCGCATCGCGCCGCCCTCAGGTCAGCCGATACCGAACGGCTGGCCCATCTGGCCCATCTGGCCGAAGCCGGGCTGCTGGTACTGCTGGCCGTACGGCTGCTGGCCGAACCCGCCGCCCCACTGCTGACCCTGCTGACCCTGCTGACCCTGCTGACCCTGCATGCCCTGCTGGCTCTGCTGACCCTGCTGACCCTGCTGACCCTGCTGGCCCTGCTGGAGCAGCGCCATGATCGCGGTCGGCAGCGCCTGCTGCACGGACTGTTCCACGGCGTGCTGGATGCCTGCGTGCAGCGAGCGGTGCAGCGCGAGCGCCAGGTACGGGTGCGCCTGCTGGGCCATGCCCGGCTGCTGCTGGAGCTGCTGCTGGATCTGCTGGATCTGCTGGAACGTCTGCTGCACCTGCTGCGCGACCTGCTGGGCCGTCTGCTGGCACGCCTGCTGGATGGTCTGCTGGACCAGCTGGGCGATCTGCTGCGGGCCGGCCTGCTGCAGGGGTTGGGTACCGGTCATCACCGACATGAATGCTCCATTCGATGCCACCAAGGGGAAGCCGACGCAGGAATAGCGTCGGATTTGTCACATAGTGTGACGATCTCGAAGCTAGGTCAGCGCTGGTTCAGCCGCAATCGGACGACCGGCTCCTGGAGGATGAATCCCCGACCGATCGCCGACCATTACACGGTTGGCTGACGGCGCAGAAGCCTGCGCGACTGGCATCCAGCCGCATGATCACCGTCACCCGAGGGACCGGCCCTCGTCCAACGGGAATCCTGCCGCCAATTGAGTGGCGTCATCGACAGCCGCATGCCGTGGCCTGCAGACATCGACGCTCGGTTACAGGGCCGACATGACAATCGACCGCAAACGCCAGCGGCACTTCGAGAAGACGGTGGGGTTCGTGAGCCAGCCCTTTCAGGCCGCGTGAGGGCGCCCACGCTCCGGCGAGAGCGAGAGTGGGCCGGGCACCCTCTGCAGCGTTTCCCAGAAGGGAGTGCCCGGGTGATGAGTGCAACGGAAACCGTTCCGGGCCGAACCCAACCGGGCACGGATTCCGTCGGCGCCTGGTGGCCTGCTGGACGGGTTGAAGGTGGCTGCCGTCGTGCTGGACGCGGACGGGCGGATCGTGTTGGGGAGTCCGCAGGCCGAGGAGTTGTTCGGCTACAGCGCCGAGGAGGCCCTGGGCCAGTTGGCGGGTCGGCTCCTGGTTCACGAGCAGCACCTGGATCTGGTGATCGATTTGCCGGTGTCATCGAGCTGCCGACCGCGTGGGTGAGGTCGCACAGTACGATGCGGACCGCCTGGTGACCCAGTGTGTGAACCTCGGGCGCCGCCCTGACCCCCAGCGCACGCTCCTGCCCCAGCAGCCCCCGGACCGGCCCGGCCAGGAGATCGCCTACCGCTACCAGCCCGCCGGGGCCGCCAGCGAAGTCGGCGGCGACTGGTTCGACGTCATCCCTCTCACCGCAGACAAGGAATGGGCAGCGGCAACACCGCCGCCGCGACCATGGGCCAGCCGAGCAACGCCGCACGCGCGCTGGCCGACCTGGACCTCGACCCGGCCGAGGTCCTGCAACACCTCGACCACAGCATCACCGGCCTCGAACAGCCCATAGCCACCTGCCTGTACGCGTATACGACCCCCAGCGCGGCCGAAGGCCGTATCTCCCTCGCCGGTCACTTGCCGCCGGCCCTGTGGCGCTCCGGATGCGCGTCGGAACTGCTCGACCTGCCCACGTTGTCCCGGCGTAAATCAACCTCAATGAGGGACGGCTGGCTGACGCCCGCGCCGTCGGCGCGATGGCCGGCGGTGCCGGTTTCAATGGGCCGAGGGGTTTCGACGACGGCCGAGTTCAGCCGACACCCACAGGGGGTCCGGCGGACACCGCCCTCGCCTGATCTTCGCGCCTGCACCTCTTGCCCCGGGGCCCGTTGACATCCGCATCCTGAAGGAATAGGACGAAAGTTGCAAAGCTCGCAAAAGGGGGCGTTTTGAGATCTGTGTGGCTCCCAGGCCACCGTTGGCAGGACTCCTTAACTCTGCGCCACAGAAAGGAGGTGAAAGCATGAGCGACACCGAACAGGCACCCCAAGAACCCGAGGTGACCCCGTCCGAAGGCGAGGAGCCGGAAGCCGAGAGGGCGGACGCCGCAGAGGCCACGGAGGCGGAACCCTCCGCGGCCGGCGAGACCGCGGAACCCGAGGTGACCCCGTCCGACGAACAATCCGGAGCCGAGACAGGGACGGAGGATACGGAGGCACCGACGACCGCGGGTGAGGGGTCGTCCGAAGAGGGTTGAGGGTGGCCTTAACTTGGTAAAGTGATCGCTATCACGGACACCGACGGACGGTGCCCTTTCCGTACGGCCGGAGGAGAATGCGCCAGCTCCGGCATTCTCCTCCGGCTGCGTTTCGTTGGCCCTCGCCGCCCGCGCGCGACGGCCGCATGTGGGAACCGCACACCTAACCCACGTCCGCCGCGGCCCTGCCCGAGTGGGTCAGCGCCAAGGACGTGATCCTGGCGGGCGGACTTCGCCTCGTGGGTGATCTTGTCCAGTCCCTTCGTGTCAACGTCGCCCATGACAGGCGCCGAGCGGGCCGATGTGCGGATGGCGCGCCTTTTGCCGCCCATGCCGGTCTCGCGGCCTCGGCCTGGGAGCCGCAGGTGGACAGGTGTCTGGGCGACTTGGGCGGTGCGTCCACCGACGAAAGGCGAGTCAGAACGGCAGGGTCAGGAACCGGAGCCGCGACGGCTGCGCGGCGCGCGGTCATCTCGTGACGCGGAACAGGGGAGGGGACTGATGGCAACAGGCACGGTCAAGTGGTTCAACGCCGATAGCCGCTGTGATCGACCACAGAACCGCGCCAGCTGAGTGATTGATGTATGCCGGTTGGGTCCCGGTGGACGTGCCGCGGCAGGTCCGGCGCGGCTTCTCGCTACCGTCCAGGAAGGTCGGCCAAAGGGCCCCTGTCTTGTCCATGCACCCAATCACGAGGAGCTGACGTTCATGGCCGTGTGCGAGGTCTGCAACAACGACTACGAGATGGCGTTCGAGGTTCATGCCGCAGGAGCTGTCCACACCTTCGACAGCATCGAGTGCGCCGCCCAGCGGTTGGCACCGATCTGCGACAACTGCCAGTGCCGCATCCTCGGCCACGGCCTTCAGGCGGACGGACAATTTTTCTGTTGCGGGCATTGCGCACGCCAGAGGGGCTTTACACAACTCGTCGATCACGTCTGAGAAGCCACCCACAGGATCCCCCGCATTGCCGAGAACGAGGCCGCGGGAGCGAAGGGCAGAGTCTTCTTTCCTGATCCTCTGGTTCCTCCTAATTCACCCTCGCGCTCGCCCTGTACGACTACGTCCTGCGCGTGCTGCGCGAGTCCCCCGACGGAGTCCCGCCCCGGCGTGGTTACTCCCTCCCCCAGGAGCCCGAACCCGGCGAGGCCCTGCCGTCCCACGAAGAGGCGAAGAAAGCCGTCCGGGAAGCACTGAGCCCGCTACCGGACGACTCCGCCACCCTGCACCGCCGCTTCGCCCGGCTCGGTATCGGGGACCGCCACAAGCACCTGATCCGGTCCACCGTCTCCAACCTGCCGCCGCCGACCGGGCAGCATGACGCGGCCCGTTCGCTGGGTCGGCAGCTGACCCGGACCGGCACCACCGTGTCACTGACCTCGAGCGAGCCAGTCGGAGCGGGTTCGGCGGGCCGTGGCCGAGATGTGCGCCTGCCGATACAGCGCGTCGAACCCGTGGAAGCCGCCCGCCCAGACGTGGAGTTCGGCCTGTCCGCAGGCCGCCCAGATGCGGGTGGCGTAGTCGGCGTCCTCGTCGCGGAAGACTTCGGCGGAGCCGGTGTCGATGTAGGTGTTCGGCAGGCCCGAGAGGTCGTCTGCCAGCGCGGGTGAGACGTACTCGGACACCTCGTCGTCGGTGAGGTAGCCGAGGACACAGCGCCATCCGAACTCGTTCTCGCCCACAGGCGGGCGGTGCGATACATCCTCTTCCCCCTACGGTGGGCGAATGCCTGAACGAAATGATGAGGCTGAGCGGGTCACCGCCGCATGGCAGCAGCTGACCGGCTGGCTGCGGGTGCACGCCCCTACCTCGTATGCCTCCCTGCTACCGCCTGCTACGGAAGAAGAGATCCAGGCCGCCGAGGCCCACCTGATGCAGTACCTCGGGTACGGGCTGCCCGCAGAGCTGGCCGCTTTGTGGCGGCTGTGCGGCGGCGTGGAGCACCAGTACATCGAGGAGAACGAGGACGAGGGCGAGGTCGGCTCCGGGGCGTTTCTACCGGACGGGGTGCTGTTCACCCCGGCCGAGGCGGTGCGCCCGCGGCTTCCCGGGAGCGGCCAGCGCGACTACTGGGACGGGGCCCAGGTGGTTCCGTGGCTCACGCGGGACGAGGCCGGGCCCGAGTACGGCCAGTACGTGTCCGCGGCCGGTGTCGGCCATTGGTCGACGATGGCCGGGCCAGAGGTGTCCGAGCCGCGCTACCCGTCGATAGCCGCCTACCTGGAGACCGTCCACCGCACCCTGACTGTGGGGCCGGCCGACCTGATGGGCTCCGATGTTCCCGGCATCGTGTGGGGCTGCCTGGTGTGGGAGAACCCGGAGTATCCGGGTCTGGACGACGCTTTCGAGCACTGGACGCCCTGGCTCTGTACGTGAGTAGCGGTTCTCGCGTCGGACTTTCGTGGAGCAGATCGAGGGGCTGACGCGGTGATACGGGCGGTGGGCGGAGCGGCTCCGCGCGGACTTGGGTGTCATCGGGCTCGCTCTGGCGGGACGGGCTGCTGCCCGGCTGGCGGCCCGATCAGGTATCCGGGTGAGCCGGGCCTCCGGCTCACCGCCTGGGGCGCGTCGCGGGTCAGGTGCTGATGTCCGTGGGGGTTCCGGTGGGAAGCCAGCGGAAGCGGTTGCGGATGTCGGCCGGGGCCCGGGCGAGTTCGTCCTCGATGGCGTCGCGGCCTTCACGGAAGTGGTGCCATCCCTCGTAGTGGACGGGAATGGCAGTCAGCGGCAGCAGCAGGCGGCACAGTTCGACGGCCTGGGCGGCCGTCATGGTGTAGCGGATCGGGCCGGTGACGGGGAACCGCACACCGCCGAGGTGCAGCAGCGCGGTGCCCACGCGCATGCGCTGGGCCACCTGCCGGACGCCGTCGTAGAGGACGGTGTCCCCGGAGATCCACAGCACGCCGTGCCGCTGGCCTTCCCACTTCAGGGCGAACCCTGTCACCTGACCGGTCAACGGCCGTGACAGCGGCGGGCCGTGGCGGGCGGGGGTGGCGGTGATGTCGATCGTGGGGCGGTCCGGGGCGTGGAGGCGGGTGGTCTGCCAGGGGGTGAGACCGCGGGCCTTTTCGCTGAGGCGTCGGGCTGCGGCGGGGGTGGTGATTACGCTGCCTGCGGCCGGGAGCAGGGTGCGTCCGGTGGTGTCGAGGTTGTCGCCGTGGTGGTCGTGGCTGAGCAGGATGGCGTCGATCGGTGGCAGGTCGGTGGCGGCGAGAGCGGGACCGGTGAGCTTGCGGGAGGAGGTGCCCCAGCCGAAGGGGTAGGTGCGGCCAGGGGGATCGAACGTGGGGTCGGTCAGCAGCCGCCAACCGCCGATTTCGATCAGGGTGGTCGGGCCGCCGATGTGGGCGATGCGGACATCGCTCATGCAGGACTCCTTCCCGGCCCGGGACGGGCTGTTCTGTCCCGGGCCAAGTACTGGCGGGTGTGTGGGGTCAGGAGTGGCCGAGCGCCCAGTCGAGGGCGTAGTCGGCGACTTCTTCCCAGCCGTCCTGTGCCGGCAACAGGTGGGAGCGTCCTGGGTATTCGACGATCTCGGTCAGGGTGTCGGACTTGTAGTGCTTGGCGTTGGATCGCTGGATCTTCGGCGGCATCAGGTGGTCGTTCTCGCCGGCGATGAACAGCAGCGGCGCGCGGTTGTCGTTGTGGTAGTTGACGTAGGAGTCGGCGTGGCCGGGGTGGATGTTGGCCAGCGCGCTGCCCCAGAACACGTGGCCGGAGGCGGGAATGTGGTAGCGCTCGTACGTCGCCTTCGCCTGGTCTTCGGGGAAGGTGTTGGTGAAGGCGTAGCGCCACTGGTCGTAGGTGAAACCGACGGCCTTGTGCCGGTTGGCGGGGTTTTTCAGCACTGGGAACGTCGCTTTGACCTGTGACAGGGGGACGATGGCGACACCTTCGGTGGGGGCGGAGTTCATCGCGACTCCGCAGGCTCCGTAGCCGTGGTCCAGAAGGATCTGGGTGAACACCCCGCCCGCGGAGTGCCCCATGAGGATCGGCTGGGTGTCGAGGCCGTCGATCAGCTTCTCCAGGGAGGAGATGATCGCGGGGACGGTGAGCTGCTCGATGGGTGTGGGGTCGGCGTTGAGGGCCTCCACCTCCGCCTCGAAGCCGGGGTAGGCGGGTGCGAGGACCCGGAAGCCCTTGGCCTGGTAGTGGGCTATCCAGTGTTCCCAACTGCGGGGCGTGACCCAGAAGCCGTGGATGAGGACGATCGTGTCGGGTTTCACGGGTGTGCCCTTCAGCGGGTGGCGGCGTAGGCGGTCTTGATGACGTCGGCGGCGGCTTTCGGATGGGAGATCATGACGACGTGCGAGGAGCGGATCTCGGTCACCTTGCTGCCGGCGCGCTTGGCCATGAACCGCTGGGCGGCGGGTGGGATGACCTTGTCCTCGGTCGGGATCAGATACCAGGAGGGGATGGTTTTCCAGGCGGGTGCGCCGCTTGGGCCGCTGAGCCCCTCGACCGAGCCGGGGCGCTGGGTGGCCGCCATGACACGTGTCGCGGAGGCGGGCAGATCGGCCGCGAACACCGCCTGGAACTTCTCGGGCGCGATGTAGCCGTCGGTGCCCGGGGCGTTGCCGGGCAGCGGGTAGGGGCGCGGGATGAGAGCGGTACCCAGTTCGCTGCCGGGGAACTGCTGCGCCAGTTGCAGGGCGCTTTCGCCCTCGTCGGGCGCGAAGGCCCCCAGGTACACCAGGGCCTTGACGCCTGCGTGCCCGCGGGCCGCGTTGGTGATGACGATGCCGCCGTAGGAGTGGGCGGCCAGGATCACGGGGCCGGTGATGGTGTCCAGCACGCTGGAGATGTACACGGCGTCGCCCGCGGTGTCCCGCAGCGGGTTGGCCGGCGCGATCACCGGGAAGCCGCTTTTCTGCAGCAGCTCGATGGTCGCGTTGAAGCCGGAGGCGTCGGCGAACGCGCCGTGCACGAGGACGACCGTCGGCTTGGTTCCGCCGCCCGAGCGGGCAGTACCGGGGGAAGCGGCCGATGCGGGGGTGGCAGCGCCGACGAGTGTGGCGGCGCCGGCCGCGAGCACCCCGCCGAGGACGCGGCGGCGCGGATGATGACCGGGGTTCATGGTGTGACTCCTTCTGGTGTGGGCGGGCATGGCGGTACAGGGCCGTGCGGGGACGGCGTGCCGGGGCTCGGTGCGGCGTCGGCTCAGGAGTTGAGGAATTCCAGCAGGTCGGCGCCGAGTTGGTCCTTGTGGGTGTCGGTGATGCCGTGCGGGGCGCCCGGGTAGACCTTCAGCGTCGCGTTCTTGATGCGGGCGGCCGACGCCTTGCCACCGACGTCGAAGGGCACGACCTGGTCGTCGTCGCCGTGGATGACGAGCGTGGGCACGTCGATGGCGTCCAGGTCGGCGCGGAAGTCGGTGGCGGAGAAGGCCGCGATGCACTCGTAGGCGCCCCGGTGCCCGGCCTGCAGGCCCTGTCGCCAGAACGCCTCTCGGATGCCCTGGGAGACGTCGGCACCGGGGCGGTTGTTGCCGAAGAACGGCCCGTCGGCCAGATCGCGGTAGAGCTGCGAGCGGTCGGCGAGTGATCCGGCGCGGATCGCGTCGAAGATCTCGATCGGGACGCCGCCGGGGTTGTCGTCGGTCTTGAGCATGAAGGGCGGTACGGCGGAGACGAGCACGACCTGGGCGAGGCGGGCGGTGCCGTGGCGGCCGACGTAGCGGGCGACCTCGCCGCCGCCGGTGGAGAAGCCGACCAGGGTGGCGTCGCGCAGGTCGAGGTGGTCGATCAGGGCGGCGAGGTCGTCGGCGTAGGTGTTCATCTCGTTGCCGTTCCACGTCTGGGTGGAGCGGCCGTGGCCGCGCCGGTCGTGGGCGATGACGCGGTAGCCGTGGGTGGCCAGGAACAACTGCTGGGCTTCCCAGCTGTCGGAGTTCAGTGGCCAGCCGTGGCTGAGGACGACGGGGCGGCCCGTTCCCCAGTCCTTGTAGTAGATCTGGGCGCCGTCGGATGCGGTGACGAAGGGCATGGGCTTCTCCCGACCGAGGGGGATGGTTGCGACCGTCTGATGGTTTGCCCACCCGGTGGGCCGCCGCATCGCGTGCGGCACGTAGTGGGTGTGGTCACCCTCGTAGGGCCTGGGCGAGCCGGCGTCGGGAGGGCACGTCGAGCTTCCGGAACACCTTGCGCAGGTGGTAGTCGACCGTGTTGGCGCAGCCGACTCCCTCGGCATACAGCCGACGGCCCACGAAGGCCAACACCTCCAGGGAGTCCCGGTCGAGCCAGCAAGCATCGTCGACACAGCACAGCACCGGTCGCTGCTCGGCCTTGTCCGCGAGAAAGGCCAGTAGGGCAAGCCCTACCAGAAATCGGTCCGCGGGAGGTCCGTCCGCCAGCCCACAGGCAACGTGAAGCGCCTCGCGCTGGAGCGGAAACAGCGCGCTCCCTTCCGTCAGTTCGTCCTGGAACGGGATGAGCAGCCGTTGCAGGGCAGCGAACGCGAACCCTGCCTCAGCTTCGACTCCGGCCACACGCAGCACCCGAAGATCTGCCGCCTCGGCGATCGCGTAGTCGATCAGTGCACTCTTGCCGATCCCTGCGTCACCCTGCAGGAGCACAACACCACTCAGGCCCCGACGCAGGTCCGCAATCAGGAGATCCAGTTGTCCGCACTCATCGGACCGGCCTTGGAAGTTCACACCCAGCACCCCTCGCCGCCCATCGGGTGGCCAGGGCACCGCAGATCCCCGTCGTCCCGGACACCCGTAGTTGTGAAGCACTTGTGAGGGAGCGTGGCACGGGCACGACCAGGCCGCTTTACCCTGCCTGCCAGGGCCTGTCCTTTGGCTGCCAGGGCCTGCCCCCACGTACACGTGTTGCGTGCATACATCTTTGCCCGAAAAGCTTCACACGACGGACACTGGCGCCCTGGGCGGCGACCGGTCCGCCACCCGACAGGGGAGGCGCCGTGCTCGTCCTCGACACAAACGATCTTCCACTCGGCGACAGGATCGCAGCCTACGAAGCAGTGGCTGCCGGCGAAGGCGGCATCTCCTCCGTTCAGGAGGAGGAGCCCGAGGACACGGTCTGGAAACGACTCGAACTCTGGCACCTCGGCCCGGTAACGCTCTTCCACACCCAGGGCACAGGGATGCGCATCTCCCGCTCACTCCGGCAGGCGCGGCGCGATGCGATGGACACCGTCGCGATCAATATTCATCGCCAGGGAGCCGGCGGTTTCGCCTGGAGCGACCATCAGCAGCACATCGGCCCGAACAGCGCGACCATGCACCACATGCCTGCCGGGTACGAGTACTGGTGGTCCGGCCTAGGCAGCACGCTGGCCCTGATGTTCGACACCGAACGCCTCAGCCTGCCCGAAGAGACGATCCGCACGTCCATCCCGACGCTCGAACACAGCCCCATCGGACGGCTGCTGATCAACCACGTTCACGGCCTGCACCGCATCGCCGACCAGAACAACAGGGGCCCCGAAGCCGATGCCCTTGCCTCCGCCACCCTGGAACTCGTCCGAGCCTGGGTGGTGTCCGTCGCCGGCGACGACCCCACCCGCCGGGCAGTCGCAAGGGAAACCCTCCTCACCCGTGTCCTGGCCTACGCCCGCGCCCATCTGAGGGAACCCGACCTCACCCCTCAAAGGATTGCCTGGGCGCACAACACGTCCGTGCGGACGCTGTACCGGCTGTGCGAAGACGGCGGGCTCAGTCTTGAGAAGTGGATCATCCGCCGTCGGCTCGAGGGCGCCCGCAGCGATCTCGCAGCCCCCGGACACTCGCACCGCACCATCGACGCCATCGCCCGCGGCTGGGGCTTCACCAACCCCGCCTTCTTCTCCCGCCGCTTCCGCCAGACCTACGGCACCACCCCGAGCCAATGGCGGAGACTTTCCCAGCAGGGCCGCCTCCTGTCCCCGCCGGACGATCTGTGACCAGACTTCCCCTGCTGACAGCCGGGAAGGCGCCGACGACGTGCGCCTGGTGCATAGACCTGTGTCACGAAAGCCTCACCTGGCAGACACTGTCGCCTGGGAAGGCAGCATTCGATCCGCGAGCCCTCCGCGGAGCCCGCCGTGCTGGTCCTGGACGCCAACGACCTTCCTGCCGCCGACCGGGTTGCGGAGCCTCTGGTTCATCCCTGATGCGATGTACTGGCGGGCCTACCGCTCAGGCCGGGTGCGAACGACGCTGTGGTTGCCATACCCGGCTGGTTCTCCCCGTGTTGGGAGTTCAGGAGGCCCTGATGAGCCTCGCGGTGACGACATGGGAGTGGCATCACTCCGCGATCTCGGTCCGTTCCCACCACTCGTATATGGCCAGCTGACCTTCCGGAGAGTCCTCATGGCGTGGTGTGGCCTTGTAGTGCTCGTACCCGCCGAGGTACGGAATCTTTAGCTCTTGTCCGGGAGGAGTGATCGGCACTATCTGACCCATGAGATCGTCCGGGCCGCCCTCCAGACGTGCTTTGGAAGCCATATGTCCAGTTTTGCCACCGCGGGGTGTCTGACGCATCTTGGAGAGGCTCAGCCCTTGCTCGGCAGCCAGCGTGCGGAGGCGGGCTCTCCTTGCTCGCGCGCCAGGACTCGTACGGCATGGGCAGGAACCGCTCCACGAAGACCTCGCTGAGATGAATGGTCAAACCCACCACCATCATGCGTACGCCCCCCGGCACCCGCGACGTGACTGCGCCGCCGCACCGGCGCAGGAAGGAGCTTCGCGGTGGCGTCCGGATGGACGGGGGGAGATCATTGCTGCTGAGGGAACCAACCGCAGGGGAACCGAGGCATATGTCCATACGCGTGGCGGTTCTGGGAGCTACTGGCGGTCAGGGCGGTGCCGTGCTGCGCGCGCTCCAGGCCGGAGGGCACGAAGTGCGCGCGGTGGTCCGCGACCCCGACAGTGCCCGGGCGCGCGCCGTGCGCGTGCGCGGCGTGGAGGTGGTGCCCGGTGACCTCGGCGATGCCTCGTCCCTGCGGGCTGCGTTCACCGGAGTGGACGCAGCGTTCGCGGTCACCACGCCTTTCGAGGCCGGGCCGCAGGCGGAAGTCGAGCAAGGACGAGCCATCGTGGGCGCCGCCGTGCAGGCGGAGTTGCCGCACCTCGTACTTGCATCGGTGGCTTCGGCCGACCGGTCCACGGGCGTCCCGCACTTCGACAGCAAGCAGCGGATCGAGGAGATCCTCGCCCAGGAGGGCCCTGCGTGGACGGTGATCGCACCGACGTACTTCTTCGACAACCTCCTCGGTGATCTCCAGGGTCTTCGCGAAGGACGCCTGGAGCTTCCGCTTCCGCCGGACCGGCCACTGCAGCAGCTGGCCTACCAGGACCTCGGGGCGCTGGTGACGGCCGTGGTGTCCGACCGCGAGCGGCACGTCGGCCGCCGTATCGAGGCCGCGTCCGACGCACCAACCCCAGCGCAGATGGCCGCCGCCCTCCAGAGGGTGCTGCACCGCCCCGTCGAGCCCGTCCGGGTCCCTCTCGCCGCCGTTCACGAGCGCAGCGCCGACATGGGCGCGATGTGGGACTTCATCAACCGTGAGGGCTACAGCGTGGACATCGGCGCACTGCACCGCTCCTATCCGGATATCGCCTGGACCACCTTCGCCGCCTGGGCCGGCGACCTGGCAATCGGCAACCGTGGATCTGCTCTGTAGCAGGAGACTTACGTCCGTCCGAGCAGGTATCGGGGCGGGGCCGGTTGATCGGCCGGGAAGGCGGCCGGCCTTGTAGCAGGGCAGGGCGACGACCGATAAGCGCCGGCGGGAGCGTCCGCGGACGCGCACGATCGGCGTGTGACCACGCCGGGACCAGGCGCGGGTGGTGGGCGGCGTCATCGAGAACCCGGCCTCGTCTTCAAATACGAGCCAGACGTCGAGCGCCGCCGCGGTCATGCCACGTGCGGCCAGATCTCCTTCCCCCAGCCGGCCACCGCTTCCTCGGTGCGCTCGACGGCCCTGCGGGCCGGGAAATGGTGGTGGGTCGGAACACTGCCTTTTCACCAGTACTGCTCACCCACGACCAGGTCCGGCAGTACGCCCTGCTCGCGACCGCAGGCAAGCGCGACGACCCGCGATCGGTTTTGTACGTGGGGAGCTGACACCACTTGTCGCTCAGAGCGGGGAACGCACGGTTTCGCCGGAGGGTTCGACGGCGCCACCGAAGTTCAAGGTCGATCTGTACGCTGCGATCCGCCGTGATGCCCGGGCGGGGATGTCCTACCGGGCTCTGATGCACGAGCACGGTGTCGGATTCTGCCCGGTCAAAGCGGCGCTGGAGTCGGAGTGGCCGGAGCCCCGCCGACGGTCCGTCACTGCTCGTCGACGGCCTGGTGATCGTCGGCGCCGGTCTGGTTCCGGCTCTCGCCGGACGCCGCCAAACTCCCAAGTATGGCGAGCAGTTCGGCACTGCGGCTGCCCGGTTCGGCGTGGAAGACCTTGAGGATCAGGCCGTCGGTGCCGACGATGGCCAGCTTGCTGGCGTGCAGGTCGAGGTCGCCGACCTGCGGATGGCGCAGCCGGCTGACACGCGGCCGCTTGGGCTGCACGTCGTGACGGCCCCACAGACGGCGGAAGTGCTCACTGCGTACGGACAGCTCGCCCACGAGTTCCGCCAGGCGAGGATCGTCGACGTCGGGTCCGATGTTGGCCCGCAGGGCGGCGATCAGCGCCTTGGTCAGCTCCTCCCAGTCTCGTAGCAGTTCCCGTTCACTCTCGTCGAGGAGGAGGGCCCTCAGGAGGTTGACGCCGGGGGAGTAGTTCGGGGACAGGGCCGTGGCCAGCGCGTTGGCGGCGAGCACATCGGTGAACTTGTTCTCGACGTAGGCGGGGGTGCTCGGCCATCCGTCGATGAGCTGGAGGATGTCGGGCGGCACGGGCTCGGGTTTTCGTGAGGCCCGTCCACGGTCCGTGGAGCGGCCCGTCCGACGGGCTCGGGAGGGGCGCACCTGGGTCAGGCCGATCAGGTGCGCGGTGGCGTGGGCGTCCAGGTTCAGGACGTCGGCCAGGGCTTCGAGGACCTGGAGCGACGGGTTGCGGTCGCGGCCCTGCTCCAGGCGCAGGTAGTAGTCGGCGCTGATCCCGGCGAGCATCGCGACCTCCTCGCGACGCAGTCCCGGGACGCGCCTGAGCCCGCCGCCGCGGATTCCGGCGTCCTGGGGCCGGACCAGTGCCCGGCGGGCGCGCAGAAATTCGCCGAGGGCGTTCGTACCGTCCATGCTCCAACCCTAGGTCCGTATCGGCGCGGGTGCCTGTCCCTGTCACTCCCAGGAACAGCGGGGTACTGCCGAGCGCGGTCGATCGCGAGCAGAGTCGGTATCGGACAAGCTGTCCACGCAGGTACGCAACGGAAGGCACACCATGACCGACACCGTTCCGGGTGGAACTCTCACCCTCGCCGACGATCTGACCCTCAGCCGCATGGGATACGGAGCCATGCAGCTGGCGGGCCCGAACGTGTTCGGGCCGCCCAAGGACCGGGACGAGGCCGTCGCGGTGCTGCGGGAGGCCGTCGAGCGAGGCATCACTCACATCGACACCAGCGACTACTACGGGCCCGCCGTCGTCAACGAGATCATCAGGGAAGCCCTGCACCCCTACCCCGCAGATCTGCGCATCGTGACCAAGGTCGGTAGCCGTCGCGGCGACGACGGCAGCTGGAACGTCTCGCGGGACCCCGAGGACCTCAAGGCCCAGGTCCGCGAGAACCTCCAGCACCTCGGCGTGGACGCGCTCGACGTGGTGAACCTGCGCGTCGGCTCCAACGAGGGGGAAACGGACGAGGAGCCGCTCGGCGACCAGTTCAACGCGCTGGCCGAGCTGCAGAAGGAAGGTCTGATCCGCCACCTCGGACTCAGTGCCGTCTCCGATGCCCAGCTCACCGAGGCGCAGGCCATCGCCCCGGTCGTCACGATGCAGAACCTCTACAACCTGGCCAACCGCCAGGACGACGCCCCTCGTCGAGCGGTGCGAGGCACAGAACATCGCCTTCACCCCGTTCTTCCCCCTGGGCGGCTTTTCCCCGCTCCAGTCACAGACCCTGACCGACGTCGCCGCACGCCTGGACGCCTCACCCCAGCAGGTCGCTCTGGCCTGGCTGTTGCAGCGGTCGGCCACCATGGCCCTCATTCCGGGCACCTCCTCGCGCGCCCACCTGCGTGAGAACATCGCCGCCGCGGACCTGACGCTGCCGGCCGACGCGGTTGCGGCACTCGACACCATCGGCCGCTGACAAGGAAGCAAGGAACGTCCCAGCCTGCATCGACAACCCGTCTACGAGGGCTGCCGCCGACACCTGACGGTCAGGAGTCGAGCTGGCTTATGGCGTGGAGATGAGCGACAGCTGGGAGGACTCCTCGAGTACCGCCGACACAACCTTGGTGATGCGCTGGGAGATCTTCCAGCAGTCCGGGGTGCGCACAAGGGTGTCGTCGTAGAACCCGTGGAGGTTGAGGACCTGCTCGGGGTGTTCGCGGCCGGTCTGGATGTCGGCGTTGCAGCAGGCCGGCCGTACACCGGCGGATGTCGACCCTCAGACGGCCGCCAAGGTGATCGTCCAGGGAGGCGCTCAGGTCATCGCTCAGCAGGTGGCCAACAGCGACGGCAGCGACGATGCCCTCGTCGCCGGTGAACTGGCACGCGGCTACTGGTACGGCGTGTACCGCCGCCCCGGAGGCCGGACCGCCGACTGACGGCACCGCAGACTGACGGCACCGCCGTCCGCGGTCGTCGTCGGGCTGCCAAGCGGAGCTCGGTCACGGCCGGCGTGAGTACAGCCCGCTACAGCACAGCCTGCGGCATCGTCGAGCACTCCGCTATCCGGGCCATGAGACCTTCGAGCCGCGTAGAAGCGGCTGTGACCTTTCCTGGTTCGTCCTGCACGAACTCCTTTGTCACAACACGGTAGTTGTACGAGTCCAACGGAAACGCTGCCTGTCGTTCGGCTTCCGAGGTGGAGGCCGGGTGGTAGGCCCACTCGTCGATGGGCCCTGGGATCCTTGCCTGCAAGTACCGGCTCCAGCACCTCTACCGGGGCTGGCCAGCCTGGCGCCGACACCTCCGCCAGGCCCCTGGGCAGTGTGAGCAAATCACGGGGGGACCGATTCACGCGCTGATTGAGCGTGCACAGTCAACTCCATACGAGTAGGCCGTGATGCGGCGGTTCGGCTCGCCCGGCCATATCCCAGGGGCTGAACCAGTGCCTCACCCGGGTTCGACCCACGTCCCGCCCCGGGGGCAGTTGTCGACACCACCATTCCCTAGGTGGCCCTTGGCTCCCAAGGGGCCGACCATATGATCAGGGCCGATGGAGAGGGCCATACGGATAACTCTGAGAAGGGCAACCATTCGGTGTTCGACGGCATCAAGATCGCTTTTCTTGATGATCGACCAGCACACTCCAGGACTCTTTCTGGGCGATTTCTACGCGGTCGAAACGTGTCGGTTCTCCGACCAGATGACGGGGCCGGCGGAACGGCTTCAAAGATTCGCCCGAAGGAATCAAGAATTGAGGCGCCATGAAGCATGCAGAGACTGAGGAACGGCCATCCGGCCAGTCACCGCCTGAGGTTCCGCAGGTGGAATTCACCCTCAACGTCAACGGTACGTCCCACCGGCTCCGGCTCGATGCGCGCGTCACGCTGCTTGATGCGCTGCGTGATCACCTGGGCCTGACCGGGGCCAAGAAGGGGTGCGACCAGGGCGCGTGCGGAGCGTGCACA
This sequence comes from Streptomyces sp. SD15, assembly GCF_054462255.1. Lineage (NCBI taxonomy): Bacteria > Bacillati > Actinomycetota > Actinomycetes > Kitasatosporales > Streptomycetaceae > Streptomyces > Streptomyces sp. SD15. Next base: position 83,235 of record NZ_JBTLMO010000036.1, read on the forward strand.
GTGATGGTCGACGGGAGGCGAGTGGTGTCGTGTCTCGCGCTGGCCGCGCAGTACGAGGGGCGCGAGATCACCACCGTGGAATCGCTGTCGGTCGACGGCGAGTTGCACCCCATGCAGGCGGCCTTCGCCCGGCATGACGCGTTCCAGTGCGGTTACTGCACGCCGGGGCAGATCATGTCCGCGGTCTGCCTCATCGCCGAGGGACGTGCGAACTCCGAGGACGAGATCCGCGAGTTCATGAGCGGCAACATCTGTCGCTGTGGCGCTTACCCGAACATTCGCGCGGCGATTCGCGAAGTGGCAGCGGAAGGTTGACCATGTACCCCTTCGAGTATGCCCGGGCCACGGACGCCGACCAGGCCGTGGCCGTGGTCAGCGCTGATCCGCACACGTCGTTCCTCGCCGGCGGCACCACACAGCTGGACCTCATGAAGGACGGGGTTCTCCACCCCGAACGGCTCATCGACATCACCCGCCTGCCCCTCGGGGGCATCACGCACACCGACTCGGCGATCCGGGTCGGCGCGTTGACGACGATGGAGGAGCTGGCCGCCGATCCCGTCGTAAGAGAGCGGCTGCCGTTCGTCCGAGAAGCCCTTCTGCTCGGCGCCTCGACGCAACTGCGCAACATGGCCACCATCGGCGGCAACCTGCTGCAGCGAGCCAGGTGCCGCTACTTCAGAGACCCCGCCGTCGCTGCCTGCAACAAGCGCAAGCCCGGATCGGGGTGCGCCGCCATCACGGGCATCCAGCGGATGCACGCCATCCTCGGCACCAGCGACCACTGCATCGCCCTGCACGCCTCCGATGTCGCGGTACCTCTGACAGCACTCGACGCGATCGTCCACGTTCTGGGGGCGAGTGGTGCGCGTAGCATCCCGCTGACCGAGTTCTACCTCCCGCCGGGCGACACGCCTCACGTGGAGAACGTGCTGCAGCACGGTGAGCTGATCACCGCGGTCGAGATCCCGCTGCTCCCGCCGAGCGCGCGCTCCCACTATCTCAAGGTGCGGGACCGGATGTCGTATGAGTTCGCGCTGACCTCGGCCGGCGTGGCTCTCGTGATGGAGAACGGCACCGTTCAAGAGCCACGGGTGGCGCTGGGCGGGGTCGGCACCATCCCCTGGCGCTCCTGGGACGCGGAGGACGTTCTGCGTGGAGCCCGGGCGAATACCGACACCTTCCGCGCGGCGGCGGAGGCAGCCATCGAGGGCGCCAGGCCGCTGCCTGGGACCGCATTCAAGGTGGAGTTGGCCAAGCGCACGCTGGTGCGCACTCTCGAGACCGTTGCAGGAGCGCCGTCATGACCACTCGCGAAGCCGGCAGGGTCGTCGGTGCGGGCCTGGACCGCGTCGACGCCCCGCTGAAGGTGACCGGATCGGCTCAGTACCCCAACGACTTCTCTTTTTCCGGCATGGTGCACGCGGCCTTGGTGGGGAGCACCATCGCCGCGGGGCGGATCCGTCGTATCGACGTGTCACAGGCCCAGGCCGCGGCGGGGGTACTGAGGGTCATCACTCATCTGAACGCGCCGAAGCTGGAGCGCGGCCCGATGACTCTGCTGGGTGGGTCGCCTCCGGCTCCGCTGCAGGACGACCGCATCCTGCACTACGGTCAGCACATCGCGATCGTGGTGGCCGAGAGCGCGGAGCAGGCCCGGCACGCTGCACGGCTGGTCCACGTCGAGTACGAGCCGGCCAAGGCCGTCCTCGACGTGGACGACCCCCGGGCCGAGATCCTCGACAACCCCTGGGGGCTGGACACCGAGCATGGTGACGTGGGCGCAGGATTCGCCCAGGCGGACGTTGTCATCGAGGGGACCTACACCACTCCCGACAACACCAACAACCCGCTCGGTCTCATGGCCACCATCGCGTCCTGGCACGGCGATTCGCTCACGGTGCACGACTCCACGCAGTGGCCGCACAACGTGCGTACCACGCTCGCCACGGTCTTCAAGATCCCCGAGAGCGGCATCCGGGTCCTGGCCCCGTTCGTCGGTGGCGGCTTCGGCGCCGGACTGCGGGTGTGGTCGCACGTCGTCCTCACCGTGCTGGCGGCCCGCGAGGTCAACCGCTCGGTCAAGCTGGTCCTGACCCGGCCCGAGATGTTCACCTCCGTGGGGCACCGGCCCAACAGCGTCCAGCAGATCAAGATCGGCGCCACCCGTGACGGAGGCCTCGTCGCCATCGAACATCACGGCATGTCGTCCGTGGCGATGGAGGACGACGACTACGAACCGGTCTCCCACGGTTCCGCCGTTTCCTACGCCTGCCCCAACGTGCTGACCCGCGACCGGCAGGCGCGCCTGAACATCCCCTGCCCGGGATCCATGCGCGCCCCGGCCGAAGGCCAGGGCAACTTCGCCCTCGAGTCCGCGATCGACGAAGTTGCCTACGCCCTGGGCATGGACCCCCTCGAGATCCGCCTGCGCAACTACGCGGAGGAGCACCCGATCCTTGGCCGGCCCTGGTCGAGCAAGGCATTGCGGGAGTGCTACGTCCAGGGCGCCGAGCGGTTCGGCTGGTCGCGGCGCCGACAGGAGCCGGGCTCCATGCGTGATGGGCGCTGGCTCGTCGGCTACGGCCTGGCCGGCGTCTCCTACCCGTTCTACCAAGTGCCGTGCCAGGCCCGCGCTTCCGTGCGCCGCGATGGCTCGGCGTACGTGCGCAGTGCCGCCACCGACATCGGGACCGGCACCTACACGGTCATGACCCAGCTGGCGGCCGAGCTTCTGGGGCTCGACGTCACCCGGGTGCGTTTCGACCTCGGCGACTCCGACATGCCCTACTCACCCCAGGCCGGCGGCTCCGGTCTCACCGGGGCCCTCGGCAACGCCGTCCACGCCGCCTGCGGGCGCCTGGTGCAGGAATTCCTCGACGTGGTGCGCGACGATGCCGATTCCCCACTGCGCGGGGCCGCGCTCGATGACGTGATGGTTACTGACGGGCGTGTTCACCGCGTCGGTGATTCGGGGCAGGGAGAGTCCTACGTCGACATCCTGGCCCGTCACGGCCTGGAAGAACTCAGCGCCGACGGCAGGAGCATCCCGCCGCAGGCCGAGGAGCTGGGTCTGGCCATCGCCGGTGCCTTCGGCGCCAAGTTCGTCGACGTACGTATCGATCCGGAATTGGGCCTGCTGCGTGTGGCACGGGTGGTCTCCGCCATCGACGGCGGGCGCATCCTCAATGAGAAGACCGCCACCAGCCAGATTGTCGGCGGCACAGTGGGCGGCATCAGCCAGGCCATGTTCGAGGAGACGGCCACCGACCAGGGAACCGGGCGCGTCGCCAACGCCACCTTCGGGGACTACCTGATGCCGGTCAACGCGGATGTTCCCGACATGGAGGTGCTCTTCGTCGGCGAACCCGACCGCGCAACCGCGGTAGGAACCAAGGGAGTCGGGGAAGTCGGCCTCGTCGGTCTGGCAGCGGCCATCGGCAACGCCGTCCACCACGCCACGGGACGTCGCATTCGCTCCCTGCCCATCACCATTGACCAGTTGTTCTGACGTCCACGGCAAGCGTGGTGACGAGTCGGCTCTGCCGGGAGTACGGAGGACCTCCGTGGCCCACCGCCGCGGAGGTCCTGTGACCTACCCCCGTTGCCGGTGTCAGGCCATGAGCTTGAACGGAGAACCTAGGAGCTGGCCTCCGTGATCGCGAAGAACACGGATCGCGTGGACGTGCTCATCAATAACGCCGGCCGTCCGGTAGCGCCACGGCGGCAGGTCAGCCGCGACAGCCACGAGGTCACTCTGCAGACGATGTGGGCCCGTCGGTCAGCCCGGTGGGCCGGACAGTACGTAGACGAGAGGGCGACCGGTCCAGCCGAACCCCATCGCCCTCGACCCCGATGTCCGGCACCGACTTGCCGAAAGCACATTCCGCATCCTGGGGCGCTCCGGTACGCATGCGTGAGACACCGCCACAGACTCGAGTCCGCCTGGATTTGCCATGCAGCGACTGGAGCGTGAGGTGAAGAACCCAGGCTCAAGAGCTGCCGCCGCTGAGTGGCGGATGACTGCATTGCGCCCTCATCCGCGACCATCCCTTCGTTCGCCGGCGCCCCGCCGCGCCGCCGTAGGTTCGGTCTCCCGTGGCTGTGTGGAGGGTGCGGTGTACGAGCTGTGCCAGCAGGCGCTGCAAGACGGCGAACCCGTCCTGCAACGTTTCGGCTACAGCGATGAGGATGCCTTCGCTGCCGATGGTTGTCGTGTGGTGGATGTTCAGCGGGCTCCCGACGTTGCCGTGGTCGCCCGAGCTGATGGCGAGCCCGTGCGGGGCGAGTGTCTGGGCGACCTGGGCCCAGCGGGCACCCGCCTCGACACGGACCAGACGGGAGCCGCGGTCGAGGACGTCGACCCGGTGCAGCGCGCTCAGGTCGATGACGAGCCCGCCTTCGTTGGTGCCGCTGCCGGACAGGCCGTGGCCGCCGCTGCGGACCGCCACCCGAAGCCCCGTCTCCCGTGCGAGCCGCAGCGCCGCCGCGACGTCGCCCGCGGACTCGGGCAGGACGACGGCGGCCGGGCGCCCCACGGTGGTGTAGGTGGAGCGGAGCAGCCGGTAGCGCCGGTCGTCGGGCGTGACCACCTTCCCGGCCAGCTCGGCCGGCACGGTGGAGAGGGTGGCGTTCATCGCCCGCTCCGGACGGCGTCGACGCGCTCGCGCACCGCGGGCACGACCTCGTCGGCGAAGAGTGCAAGCTGCCGCTCGGGGTCGGTGGCGGGCCAGAAGACGAAGGTGTCGAAGCCGAGTTCCACGGCCCACTCGGTGAGGGTGTCCACCCACCGTCGCACATCGCCGACGAGCCCGGGTCCGTCCCGGTGCTCGCCGATCACGTTGTAGACGCGGCGCAGCGTCCTCGGGTCGCGGCCTGCGTCGGTGGCCGCCTCGTCGATGATCCGCTGACGTGAGGGCACCTCCTGCGGCGGGACATAGATGTTCAGCGGAGAGATCCAGCCGTCGGCCATCCGGCCGGTGACCGCGAGCATCCTGGGCGTCGCCCGCCCTGACCGACTGGTGGTCAGGTGATTGCGACCGTCGGCTGCCATTCGCAGAAGGCTCCATTGCGGAGCTGACGAAGACGGTAACGGAGTGATAGGGCTTGTTATGTCCCCCCACCCAGTACTCAGGTGAGGAGACAGTCCTGCTCGCCTCGATTCCCCACCCACGGCCCTCGCGGTGTTCCTTCGCGCCGGCATCTGCCGCGTCAGTGCGGGACCCTTCCTGCCGTCAGCCCTTCGCCGTCCTGAAATTCGATCAGCACCCCACTGTCGGTGAGATAGATCCAACACTCAGGAGAGCGCTCCAGCACTGCCTCCGCATGGCTTGCCACCAGGGCAGCCTCCAGCGCAACGGACGGCACCGCAAGATTGCCCCAGAACACGACCGCGAGTTCGTTCGCCCCGGCATAGGTGACCACCAGCCTGCGCAGTTGACCTGCATCGAACGCCTCACACCGCTCGATCACCTCGGCCCCGTGCCAGTCCAGCCGAGTCGATCCCACTGCTCCGAAGCGCCCCAGACTCAGTGCAGCGAAGGTACGGTCCTCGTGGAACGACAGCACCATCGCCGATTCACCAACGACTTCCAGTAGCGCCACGATCTCCCCTGAGTGCGTTCCGTACATCTCGCCAGCGCTCAAAACGGTCCCCGACGTGCCCTCAATGGTGTTTCGCCTGTTCAGTGACAGTGGCCATCAGAAATTCGACTGGCCACCAACAGTTCAGCAGGCTACGCCCTCGGAAGACGGGCGTCTGCGAACGCCAGGGGGTCCCAGTCCTCGCCGACCGCGCCTACATGGGAGCCGGCCCGCGGGGGACGACACCCCTCAGACGCCCGACAGGCCGCGACCTCACGCCAACCCAGCGAACGGTCAACCGCGCTCTCGGCGGCACGGGCACCGGTGGAGCGGGGTGTGGCCCGCCTGAAGACCCGCCAGGACCTTCGCCGAGGTCAACCCGGGACTGAAGGTCCTCAAGGTCGAGGTCCCTTCCGCTCCGGAGTTGGAGTCGCCCCAGGAGCTCAACGGCTGCGAGGCGGAGCGGCTGCGGCGGCTGAACATCGCCGCGGGTACATCCGTGCGCTTCGAGCCGGGCGACGAGTGCTGCGTCGAGCTGGTGGAGATCCAGGGGGATCGACAGGTCAAGGGACTGTGCGAGGTCGGGAGGCCCGTTGTACGACGGCGCCAAGGTCCTTGGGCCCCTGCCCGGCGGCAGCGGCGACTGCGCGGAGGGCGGTGTCACCTTCTTCCAACCGCCGCCGGAGGTCCTCAAGGGGTTCAGAGGCAACGTGTACTGAGCGCACCACCACCCTCCGGAGTCCACAGCGGACGCGAACGTGGTCGTGGGCGCGCTGATCAGGGCGCGCGGTTCGAGGTCGTGGCGTATGCGGGAATCGGTGACGCCGACCCCGGCCCACGGTACGCACCCGGGGCCGCGGCCGGGGTCATCGCTCGGGACTGTCGACGACGACGGAGTCCGGGGATCGAGAGATCAAAAGATCAGGCGACCAGCGGGATGTCGTCCGACGGCAGACCGAGACCGGCGCGGCCGACGCGGCGGGCGAGCGGTTCGGGCATGCTGTTGCAGACGTGCGTCCACATGGTGGCGGCGTCCCGGAAGTAGCGCTGCATGCGCTCGCCGTCACGCGCGTACCGGGAGCCCGCCGTACGGAACAGGATGCCCTGCAGCGCCTCCCAGGCCATGCGCCCGGCGGTGAGGTGGACGAGCGCGAGCCGGTCGTCCACGGCGGTGGTGAAGGGGGCCCGGCCCGACACGTTGTCGGCAGCGGCCTCCATCCAGTCGTTGGCGGTGGCGCGCATCGCGGCGTCCGCCGTGCGGATCGCGGCCAGCGCCTCGCCGAGGTGGCGCTGGTAGTCGTCGAGGTCGGCGCGGGTACGGCTGGGGTCCACGACGAGCCGCCGTTCGGAGATGATCCGGGCGAACTCGTCGGCGGCCGCGTACGCGGTTCCGATCATCAGGGCGGCCATCTCGCCTTGGAAGAAGCTGGCCGGGCGCCCTGCGTACATCGCTTGGCCGTGCAGCTCCGAGCCGACCGTACCGCCCTCGACGGACAGGTCGAGCAGGTTCCCCTCCAGAGTGTGGTGGTTGGGGATGCGGGCCTGGTCGAAGCGGAGGCTGTTGGAGCCGCTGCCACGCAGGCCGAGGGTGCCGTACCAGTCGTCGAGCAGCGTCCAGGAGGAGCGCGGTGCCACGAACAGCACGAATCCCGGCCGGTCGCCCGGGTTCTCGGGTGCGCGGAACGTGTGTGCGAGGTAGTGGGTGGCGTACGGGGAGCCGGAGGAGTAGGACCAGGTACCGTCGAGCACGGTGTGTCCGTCACCGTCGGGCAGGGCCATCCCGACGGGAGCCACGGTGCTGGAGGCCCGGAAGTCGCCGTCGTCGCCGAAGAGTTCGTCCTGAGTCTTCTCTCCGAAGAACGAGGCGACCTGCAGGACATGGGTGGCGGAGAGCGAAAAGGCCCAGCCGGTGGACGGGCAGCCGCGCGTGATCTCGGTCACGACGCGGTAGAAGGTCGCCGCGTCGAACTCGTAGCCGCCGTACCTGCGCGGTTGCAGAGTCCGGTAGAAACCGGCCTGCAGGAAGTCCTCGTGGGTGTTCTTCGGGTAGACGGTCAACTGCTCGGTTTCCGCCTGTCGTTCGAGCAGCGTGGACCGCATCGCCACGGCCCTCTCGATCAGTTCGCGTTGGGTGAGATCCGGTTCGGGAACGGCTATCACGAGGACTCCTTGCGGGTGGGACTGTCCGTGCGTGCGGAAATACGTGTCTCACGCACGCGCATTTATCAAGCATTATCACCGGAATATGCCAAGTAAGTTCATCCTTCAACCAGTTGACGCGCCGATCCGACTACTCGTGAGTTCCGGTGATCGCTCGTAGATCGGAGTGATGTCGTACTGGATGACCTCGTCCCTGTCGTCCACGGCCCGGCAGATCTTGTCCTAGACGAGGTCGCGCTGGTAGGGGGAGTTGGGGGGTGTTCGCCTGGGTCACGAGGTTGTGTTTGCCGCGTGTCCCACACCTGCGCCGCCGAGGCACCTGGACCGGGGGGCCATCGCCGTCGGTGTCGGCTCACCACTCGTCGGGGACGCGGCCGACGGCGGCGACCTGGACCAACTCCGCGCTCGCGCGGCCGTGTTCCGCAAGGTGGCCGCAGGGGAGACGCCGTGACGACTCCGGCCGGCCAGGCCCCGCCCCAAGTGGTGACCTTCGGCAAGACGATGGCAGCGCTCCGGGCACACGGCGCGCTGCGGCTCGGCGGGAGCCTCGGCCTGTCCGTTGGGGGGAGCCGAGTCACTGCTGAGACCTTCAGCTGCGGGTAAGACGCGGTGGAGGTCCAATTTCTGATGTGCGAGGCGAGCGAGGCAGGGTCCAGACTCTCGCCATTCCCGGATGTCACGATCCGAGGCCAGGCAAAGTCCCACCGGGCAGAGATGCAGCGTCAGGTCGGATCTGCCCCGGGACAATCGCCTTTCGCACCGGGCTGCCGAGGGCTAGTGTTCGGGTGCAGCAAGTGACCCACGAGGAGCTAAGACATGGTCGGTCGTCCGAGCGCGCGTTGACGTCGTAGGCCGTGATCGGCCTGTCATCGCGTGCTGTCCTTGATGTTGCGGCACAGCGAGCCTCCCCCCGCTTGAACCGTAAGTGCGCCTGTCGTGCGCCAGGTGGCGGGCCTCGTCGTCGGCAATCCAAGGGATCCCCGTGCCGTCCGCTTCCTCCGCCGTATCCGATTCCGGTCGACCTGTTCCGTCAAGCCTGTGGCGGGACGACGACTTCCGCAGACTCTGGGTGGGTCAGACGTCCTCCCAACTCGGCGAACATGCAAGTCTGGTGGTTCTGCCGCTCTTCGCCGTCCTGACGCTCAACGCCGGTGCCGGCCAGTTGGGGGTCCTCCGCGCGGTAGGGCAGGCGCCGACCCTGTTGCTCTCGCTCTTCGTCGGCGCGTGGGTGGACAGGTGGCGGGCCCGCACGGTGATGGTGCTGACGGACGTCGGCCGGACGCTGGCCCTGGGTGCCGCCGCCGTGGCCGGCTTCCTCGGTTGGCTCGGCCTGCCGGCGCTGCTCGTGGTCGCCTGCGTCGTCGGGACCCTGTCCGTGTTCTTCGACGTGGCCTACCAGGCTTCTGTCGTACGGCTGGTGAAACGCGATCAGTTGGTGCGGGGCAACAGCGCGCTCGAGGGCAGCCGGTCCGCGGCGCAGATCGGCGGTCCCGCCCTCGGTGGCGCGTTGGTGTCACTGTTGTCGGCGCCGATCGCTGCCGCCTCCAGCGCGCTGTTCTTCGCGATGTCGTTCCTGTCGATCCGACGGATCCGTCGGGTCGAATCGATCCCGGAGCACTCGGAACGTCCCCCTCGGGTATGGCGGCGGATCCATGAGGGCCTCCGCTTTGTCGTTGGCGAAACTTCGCTGCGAACTGTGTGCCTTGCCTCGGTCGTCTTCCAGTTCTCCTTCGCGGCCGTGATGACCGTCTATCTGCTCTTCCTGCCGCGGGAACTGCACCTGTCGGGCACCGCCGTCGGGCTGGCGCTCGCGGCGACGGGGCCGGGCGCGCTCCTGGGCTCGATGCTGGCCGCCCGCCTGCCGAGCCGGTTCGGTTATGGCGCGGTGCTCGTGTTCGCAGCGGCACTCGGCGACGGCGCGTTCCTGTGTGTGCCCGCGCTGCACGGCTCCTCTGCGGTGACGGTTCCCGCGCTCCTTGCGGTCAACTTCGTGTTCGGTACTGGCGGCCAGTTGGTGAATGTCACGGTCATGGCTGTCCGGCAGGCCGTCACTCCGGACGGGATGCAAGGCCGCGCGGCCGCGACGATCACATTTGTCGGCATGGGGCTGACCCCGCTCGGCTCGCTGCTCGGCGGTTTTCTCGCGGAGGAGTGGGGGTTGCGCACCAGCCTCCTGGTGACGGCCGCAGGCATGATGCTGTCCCCAGTGTTGATGGCTTTGTCCCCGCTCGCTCGTCTAGGACGGGAGCTTCCTACCCCCAGAGGTTCTCGTCGTCGCGTCGAAGGCTGCCCAGCATTCAGTCCGGTTCGTACTGAGCCAGACGGCGTCGAAGTTCCAGGTTCTCGCCATGGGCCGCCTCCAGGGCCGTCCGGAGCCGGGTGATCTCCTCGCGGTGGGCCTGCTGCTGTTGTGAAAGGCGTGCGCTCAGCGCGCGCACGGCCGCTGAGGTCGACGACGGCGCCTCGGCATCGGCCCGGCGCGTGCCGGACCGTCGTCCCCACTCCGGTGCCGTTGGGGGCGTCCCGAGGAGAGCGGGGGACGGTGCCGCTCCCGGGGCGGTGGACGTCGCCGAGACGGTGGGCGGCGTCTGCACGCGCTTGGACCGGGGCACCCCCCACCCCGCCAAGCGCATCCCCCAGCGGGCGCGCCTGGGAGGGCCCCAGGGAAGATCAGCGCCCAGGCGGTGCCCGCCGAAGCCGCGTACAAGGCCTCGCACGAAGGACACAATTGTCACAGGGACTTGAGCCGGGTGCGCAGGAGGCAGAACTCGTCGCCCTCGGGGTCGGCCAGGACGTGCCAGCTTTCGGTGCCGGTCTGGCCCATGTCGACGGGCCCTGCGCCGAGAGCGAGCAGTCGTTCCAGCTCAGCATCCTGGTCGCGGTCGGTGGCGTTGACATCGATGTGCAGCCGGAGCTTTCCCGTCCGGGGGTCACTGGTCGGGCTGAAGACGAGGGTGGGCTGCGGGCCGCCGAAACCGGCGTCGGGCGGGCCGATCTCGATGCTTCCGTCGCCCTCCCGATCGAGCTCGACGTAGCCGAGGACGTCGCCCCCTGTTGCGCCTTCGGTCATCCGGGTCCGGCGTCCGCTCGACGCAACCCTGCTCGGCCAGTTCGTTGACCGCCGCCACGACGTCGCTGCGGTCCATGCTGCACCGGCGACCGAGCGCGGCCTGGCTGGCCACCCCGAACTCGTCCAGCGCGGCCAGGATCCGGTAGTGGTACCCGCGCGCGCCCACCTCGCCGAAGCCGTCGGACGCCAGTGACCCTCACCACGGCGGGTCATCGGTAACTGCGACGCATGGACCGAGCGCTTGACAGGGTGCAGGACGACCTATTGGGACCGCTTTCAGCCGAGGCAGGCAGACCTTGACCCGCCTGCTCAGTCGACTGCCCACGCACCACCAACGGGCCTAGATCCACTTTCAAACAGACCCCTGGTCGTCGGCGTGGTACGTGTCGGCCGGTGCGGCTCAGCCCAGATAGAACTCCTTGCGGGCGGCCACGAACGCTTCGACCGATCGGGCAGGTATGCCCGTGACGCGCTGTACGTCGTCCGTCGCGCGGTCGTAGCGATTCTCGCGGTGCAGTCGGGCCATGGTGGCGATGTGCTCCTCGGTGTGCGGCGGCAGGCCCACCTTGGCGAGGACCTCTGCCCGCCACTGCTCCAGCGGCACGTCCACATAGGACACCGGGGACCCCAACGCCCGTGAGAACTCCTCGGCCATCTCCGTCATATCGACCGAGCGCGGGCCCGTGAGTTCGTAAACGTGTCCGATGTGCCGGGCAGGGTCGCGCAGCACGGTGGCTGCCACTCGGGCGACATCCTCCACAGCGATCGGCGAAGTGCGCCCAGTGCCGAACGGCAGCGCGATCGTGCCGCTCTCCTGGATCGACCGTGCTGCCAGCACGGTGAACAGCGGGTTGTCCAGGAACGACGTCGGCCTGATGTGTACCACCGGCAGGCCCGACCAGTTCAGTACCTGCTCCGCCAGCCAGTGCAGGCGCTGCTGGTGCGACTCCGTGGTGCTTGTGGCGGTCATCTGCGACACCGTCATCTGGGACATGCTCACCAGGGCGTCCAGGTTTCCGTGCTCGCGCGCCACGCTGGCCACCACGGTCGCGGCCAGCAGATGGTCCGGCGACACGGGCATGGCGAAGTACATCCTGCCGACGCCCTCCAGCGCGGCCGCGATGCTCTCGGGCCGGGTCAGATCGCCGAGGACCACCTCCGCGCCGAGCCCACGCAGCTCGGCCGCACGATCGTCGTCGCGGCGCACCATCGCACGCACGGGCACGCCCTGCGCACGCAGTTGCTCCAGGACCCTGCGGCCCACATCACCGGCGTTGCCCAGGAGAACAAGGTTGCTGGCGACCATCGATCGCATCCTTAGCTGAGTGGGAGCGTGATTACACGGGTACGCCCGCGCCGAGTGGTTCGTCCCATCATCCTAGAAGGATCAGCAGCCCATAGCATTACGTAAGAGGGCAACGCTGGTCATGGCCGGCGCACCGCCTATCGGCCACCGGAGTCACCATGCCTTATGACAATCTGGTCATCGTTCTCGCGGTAGGCGCCGGCGTCCCGTTCCTTCTCGCCATGGTTGCGAGTCCCCCTCCCGGGCCCCGTCCTCGAGATCGTGGCCGGCGTGATCGTTGGTCCGGCGGTGCTGAATCTGGTGCAGCCGGACGCCACCGTTCAGGCGTTGTCGATCATTGGACTGAGCTTCCTGCTGTTCCTCGCCGGGCTCGAGATCGATTTCCAGCAACTGCACGGCCCACGGGCGCGACTCGTCGCCATCGGTCTGGCGGGCAGGATTGTGCTGGCCGCGATTGTTGGCTGGTTTGCTGGACTTCGCCGAGCTGGTCGAGAGCCCACTGCTGATCGACACCGCGCTGGTGGCAACGTCCTTGGGGCTTTTGGTCCCGATCCTGAAGGACGCCGACGCAATCGACCCGGCCAGCCGGCCAACTGACCGTCGGTGGAGCCTCTGCAGGTGAGATTGGTGCTGTGCTGCTGCTGTCGATGTTCTTCTCCGAGCATGCTTCGGGCCCGGCCTCCAGGCTGCTTCTGTTAGCGCGGTCGGACTTTTTCCGCCTCGCGTCTTTCGGCCAAGGCGGATTGGCCCGCCCAACGGAGGGCAGGGCACAGTCGGTGACACCTGGGCCAGCGCATGAGACATCGTGGCGGCGAGGACGCCGATCCTGCTGCGTGGTGCTCACGCAACTTGGATGACGGTCTTGCCGACTGTTCCCTTCTTCGCGCGGAACGCCTCCGGGGCACGGTCCAGAGGATGGACGGCACCCACCAACGGGCGCAGCCGGCCCTCCCGGTGCCTGCCGATGATCTCCAGGAGGTGATCACGGTTGGGTTCGACGATGAAATACATGGCCCGACCGTCCTTGGGCTGCACGGTCGGGGGTTGGGCGATGGTCACCAGGGTGCCGCCGGGCCTGAGCACGGCGGCAGAGCGGTCGAGTACCTCCCCGCCGATGGCGTCGAAGACGAGGTCGACGCGACCTGCCGCCTCCTCCCACGCCGGTTGTCCGAGGTCGAGGAAAACCTCTGCGCCGAGCTCCAGCACCCGGTCCCGGCTCCCCTCGCGCCCTGTCCCGAGCACGCGCGCACCGGCATCACGGGCAAGCTGTGTCGCGGCCATTCCCACACCCCCGCCCGCTCCGTGCACCAGCACGCTCTGCCCAGCCTCCAGCATTCCGTGTATGAAGAGGCCCTGCCAGGCGGTGAGGCCCGGCATCGGCAGAGCCGCCGCCTGCACGTGGTCGATTCCCGCGGGCAGCGGCGCCAGATTGCGCGCCTCCACCGCCGTGTACTCCGCGAGAGTGCCGTCCCGGTTCCAGTCGGTCAGCCCGACGACACGCTGACCGACCGACAGCCCGGTCGTGCCGACCGCTACCTCGGCGACCTCACCCGACAGCTCGTGTCCCGGAATGACGGGCGCTCGGTCCCTGCCGCCCCGGTCGACCCAAGTGGCCGGCCAGGCCAGCTCATCCGGGGTGAAGCAGGCCGCACGCACCCTTACGACGACGTCGCCCTCGCCCGCGTACGGGTACGGTGTCTCCTCCACTACCAGGCTGTCCACGGCCGCATCACGATCGTGGGTTCGTACGGCCTTCATCGCCCCTCCTTCCGGCAGCGAGCGAGTGCCCCTACTGTTTCAGGATGACGGCGTGGTGCCCTCGGGGCGATCCGGGGCGACGCACCTCCGATCTGGCCGTCTCAGGTGCACCCAGCACCTGAGAACCGGGGCTTGGAAACGCACGCGCATCATGCACAAGCTGTGACCGGGAAGGCTCATGGGTTAAGGCGGCCAAATCGGTCGGCAGAGGGTAGTCCCGGCCCGTCAACCGCTACGTTGGCGGTCCGACCGGAGAAGATGCGCCCGCGCCGCCCCGCTGCTGAAGGTGGCTTTGCCGGGCGCCGCCTTGCGTCTGCCAAGGAGAAGAAGTCGGTCTGCCGCAGGCGGACCCCGACGACCCGGCTGCGCGAACCCGTCACGGGAACGCTCCGGGCACCGAGAGTGCCGCACGCGTGTCGGCGGACCCCCGAAATCCCCGTCCCCTTCGCCGAAGCGACCTGCGGCAACGACGGGCGGAGTGAAGCAGTCGCACATCCTCGGCGCAGCGGGAGTGCTGCCCCAGGTCGCAGCGCTTCACTGCACCTGCCTCGACGGCACCCTGCACCGAGAGCCTCACTCTCGAACAGACGCGCAGCTCCGTTCCTTGTGAAATCGGATATTGCGGATAAACAGTCGATCGAGTGGCTGTCTGGGACCACGGTTGCCGGCAAGGGCGTCCTCGGTTACTGGGAGGAGCGACGGAGCCGGCTGACGCGGCGGCTCGGCCGCCTGGCGCTCGGCAGACAGGACCGTTCGACCGCGCCGGGCGTCTGATGTACCGCACAACCGGATGGCTGATGCTGCTCCGCCGAGCACCACAGGCTTCCTCCACCTGGGTCGCTGGCCCAACTGGCCAGCCGGCACGACCTGGTGGCCACGTTTGCACACCCATACCAAGACTATTGATCGGAGCAGTCGGGTGCCGAACATCACCAAGACAAACAGCGTGCGATACCTGAGCGCAGCTGTCGGAGTAGTTGTGACCCTCGTCGGCGGTGCAGCGCTCGCGCCGTCGGCGTCGGCCGACGTGTCCGCCGCGAAGCACCGTGCGGAGACCTTCCAGCTGGTCGGCAAGCAGACCTCGGCCGGAGAAGTCGATCTGGGCGAACCGGGCGTCAGTGTGGGTGACCAGCGGGTTGTGCACGAGGATCTCTACCGTGACGGCAAGGAGGTGGGCGATCACAGCGCGGTCTGCACCTTCACCCAGGTCAGTCCGGCCGCCTTCCAGTGAGCCGTTTCCCACCTGAGGCGGCTGCCCACGAGTTGGACGACCCAGTGAAACAGCGAAGCTCCTGGTAGACGGT
>NZ_JBTLMO010000037.1:0-87514 GCF_054462255.1 Streptomyces sp. SD15
CCCGGAAGCTAAGCCTCACAGCGCCGATGGTACTGCAGGGGGGACCCTGTGGGAGAGTAGGACGCCGCCGAACTAATTGTAGAGAAAACCCCTGTACCGGGAATCCGGTACAGGGGTTTTCTGCGTTCAGGGTCATATGCGCTGTTGGCCAATCCGCTGCCGGGACCCTTCTCGGAAACCGCCAACACTTCGGGCCAAAGTGTTGGCGACCGTGACCCGGTTGTCGGTGGCGTCCAGGTCGAGACAGGCCCCCTCTTTCCGGCGCGACACCGGGAGACGGGGCCACAGCGACGTACGTGGGGACAGGGCGTCTCAGGTCAGTCGGCGCAGAGCGTCAGATTGACGGTGTCGCCCTTGGACACGGTCTTCGGGCTGTGGGGGTCGACCGCGGTGACCGAGCCCGGCTTGCCGTTCTTGCCGCAGTCCGTCTCGCTGACCGTGCCGAGCTTCAGCTGCAACTTCAGCAGCAGCTGCTTGCCGAAGTCCAGGCTGAGGCCCGCAAATTCGTACGTGTACTTGCTGCCGTCCACCAAGATGGTGGCGGCGTCGGCGGTGGCTGCGGCGGCAGGCTTCGGGGCGTCCGAACCGCTGGTGCCGGTGGCCAGGGCGGTGCCGCCGCCGGCCACGATGAGGGCGGCGGCGATACCGGCTATGGCCGACTTCCGCTTGCGGCGGGTCTTGCGCACTATGCCGGCGGTGTCGAAGTCCGGCGCGCCGGCGGTGTTCGCGAAGTTGTTCATGGCGTTTACCAGTTCCTCTTCGAAGGGGGTATGAGAGGTGCAGCCGGGAGGCCGCGAATCGTTCGAGGTCATCGGGTTCCTTCCGTGGGCTGCCGTGGTGAAGGGCCGGAGAGTGCGGGGAACTGGCTTCTCAGCTTTTCGATTCCGCGTGCGAGCTGGGACCGTACGGTGCTCGGTGAGATCCTCAGGTCGGCTGCGATCTCGGCATCGGACAGATCGTGGAAATAACGCAGTACCACGACCGTGCGCATACGCATCGGCAGACGCTGCAGGGCGCGGACCAACTGGTCCCTGCTGTCTATGCGCCCGTACTCGTCCCCCGGAGCTGCCCTGTCGCCGCTGTCCTGCTGCGGAACCATGCGGCGGAACCTCCGCCACCGGTCGTTGGCCAGGTTCACCATGATGCGCCGGACGTAGGCGTCCGGAGCGTCCTTGGTGCTGATCGTGCGCCACTTGCGGCAGGCCCGCTCCAAGGTTTCCTGGACCAGGTCCTCCGCCGCCTCGCGGTTACCCGTCAAGACGAGGGCGCCGCGGAACAACGCCGCTGACCGGGCGTCGACGAAGCTGTGGAAATCGACCTTCGACGACTCGGACCCGCTGAGGTCGGTGCCCAGTTTCCACTCGGTTGCCAGATCCACACGCTCCTCCCTTCCTGTCACCCCTCCTCGACGTGGAAGCCCTCTCGTCTGCTGCACGGCCACCATGTGAGCTGGGTCATAGGGCGAGGTTCAAGGGCCACCGGGCCCGCACGGACGAGGGCCCCGTTCCCACCCGGGAACGGGGCCCTCGTACACGTACAAGCAAGAAGATCAGAAGCGGCGCGTGATCAGCGCCCTCTTCACTTCCTGGATCGCCTTCGTGACCTCGATGCCGCGCGGGCAGGCGTCCGTGCAGTTGAAGGTCGTGCGGCAACGCCACACGCCGTCCTTGTCGTTGAGGATTTCGAGGCGCTGCTCGCCCGCTTCGTCACGGCTGTCGAAGATGAAGCGGTGGGCGTTGACGATGGCCGCCGGGCCGAAGTACTGGCCGTCGTTCCAGAAGACCGGGCAGGACGACGTGCACGCCGCGCACAGGATGCACTTGGTCGTGTCGTCGAAGCGCTCGCGGTCCTCGGCGGTCTGGAGTCGCTCGCGGGTGGGCTCGTTCGTGTCCTTGGTGATCAGGAACGGCATCACGTCGCGGTATGCCTGGAAGAACGGGTCCATGTCGACGACCAGGTCCTTCAGGACGGTCAGACCCTTTATGGGCTCGACCGTGATCGGCTTCTCAGGGTTGATGTCCTTGATCAGCGTCTTGCAGGCCAGGCGGTTCTTGCCGTTGATCCGCATGGCGTCCGAGCCGCAGATGCCGTGCGCGCAGGAGCGGCGGAAGGTGAGGGTTCCGTCGACATCCCATTTGATCTTGTGCAGGCCGTCGAGGACGCGCTCCTTGGGGTCGATCTCCAGCTGGAAGTCTTCCCACGTCGCCTCGGCCGAGACCTCCGGGTTGAAGCGGCGGACTCGGAACGTGACCGTGATGTAGGGAGAGGCCGCGGACTCCGCCTCGACCTTGTCCAGAACAGGGGTAGCCATCAGTACTTACGCTCCATCGGCTGGTAGCGGGTCTGGACGACCGGCTTGTAGTCGAGACGGATGGACTCGGTGCCGTCGTCGCCGACCTCGCGGTACGCCATGGTGTGGCGCATGAAGTTGACGTCGTCGCGGTTCGGGTAGTCCTCGCGGTAGTGACCGCCGCGGGACTCCTTGCGGGCGAGGGCAGAGACCGCCATGACCTCGGCCAGGTCCAGGAGGTTGCCGAGCTCAATGGCCTCCAGGAGGTCCGTGTTGAACCGCTTGCCCTTGTCCTGGATCGAGACGTTCCGGTAGCGCTCGCGCAGCTCGGCGATCTTCTCGACCGCGGTCTTGATCGTCTGCTCGGTGCGGAACACCATCACGTTGGCGTCCATGCACTCCTGCAGCTCCAGGCGCAGGGTCGAGACCCGCTCCGTGCCGGTGGAGTTGCGCAGGTTCTCGACCTGGGAGACGACCTGCGACGCGGGGTCCTCGGGCAGCTCGACGTAGTCGGCCTTGGCCGAGTACTCGGCGGCCGCGATACCCGCACGACGTCCGAAGACGTTGATGTCGAGCAGCGAGTTGGTGCCCAGGCGGTTCGCGCCGTGCACCGACACACACGCGACCTCGCCGGCCGCGTACAGGCCCGGGACGACCGTCGTGTTGTCCGACAGGACCTCACCCTGGACGTTCGTCGGGATGCCGCCCATCGCGTAGTGCGCGGTGGGCTGGATCGGGATCGGGTCCGTGTACGGCTCGATGCCCAGGTAGGTGCGCGCGAACTCCGTGATGTCGGGCAGCTTGGCGTCCAGCTGCTCCGGCGGGAGGTGGGTGAGGTCGAGGTAGACGTGGTCGCCCTCGGGGCCGCAGCCACGGCCTTCGCGGATCTCCGTGTAGATGGAACGCGATACGACGTCACGGGACGCGAGGTCCTTCATGACCGGCGCGTACTTCTCCATGAAGCGCTCGCCGTCCTTGTTGCGGAGGATGCCGCCCTCACCGCGGGCGCCCTCCGTCAGCAGGATGCCCATGCGCCAGATGCCGGTCGGGTGGAACTGGAAGAACTCCATGTCCTCCAGCGGCAGTCCACGGCGGTAGACCGCCGCCTGGCCGTCACCCGTCAACGTGTGCGCGTTGGACGTCACCTTGAAGAACTTGCCGGTGCCGCCGGACGCGTAGATCACGGCCTTCGCCTGGAAGACGTGGATCTCGCCTGTCGCGAGTTCGTACGCCACCACACCGGCCGACTTCTTGACGCCGTCGACCTCGGTGATCAGCTGGTCGAGGACGTAGAACTCGTTGTAGAACTCCACGCCCTCCTTCACGCAGTTCTGATACAGCGTCTGGAGGATCATGTGGCCCGTGCGGTCGGCCGCGTAGCAGGAGCGGCGCACCGGCGCCTCACCGTGGTTGCGGCTGTGACCGCCGAAGCGGCGCTGGTCGATCGTCCCGTTGGGCGTCCGGTTGAACGGCAGGCCCATCTTCTCCAGGTCGAGGACCGAGTCGATGGCCTCCTTCGCCAGGATCTCGGCGGCGTCCTGGTCGACCAGGTAGTCACCGCCCTTGACCGTGTCGAAGGTGTGCCACTCCCAGTTGTCCTCCTCCACGTTGGCCAGCGCGGCGGCCATGCCGCCCTGCGCGGCGCCCGTGTGGGAGCGGGTGGGGTAGAGCTTCGTCAGCACGGCGGTGCGGCTGCGCTTCGTCGCCTCGATGGCGGCGCGCATGCCGGCGCCGCCGGCGCCGACGATGACTGTGTCGTACTTGTGGATCTTCATGAGTGCTTTTCTCAGTCCCTCAGTCCCGTGCGCCTAGCGGATGTTCGGGTCGAAGGTGAAGATCACCAGCGTGCCCAGCAGGATCGTGAACACCGTGGCGGTGTAGAGCAGGCCCTTCAGCCACAGCCGCGTGTTCGGGCGCTCCGCGTAGTCGTTGATGACCGTGCGCAGGCCGTTGGCGCCATGCAGCATCGCCAGCCACAGCATCAACAGGTCCCAGGTCTGCCACCAGGGGGACGCCCAGCGGCCTGCGACGAACGCGAAGCCGATCTTGGAGACGCCGCCGTCGAGGACGAGCTGGATGAGCAGGTGGCCGATGACCAGGACGACCAGGACGATGCCGGACAGGCGCATGAAGAGCCAGCCGTACATCTCGAAGTTGCCGCGGGTCGACTTCGGGGTCTTCTTGGTGCGCTTGCGCGGGGCCTCGATGAGCGGCGCCGGGTTGTCGACGCCGTACGCCGAGAACGCGCCCGCGCCCTCGACGGGGCCGATGCCGGAAGCGGCGGTCTCTGTAGTGGACATCTGCGTCAGCTCCCGAATACTTCGCGGAATGCGTGACCGAGGACGGGGTACAGCGCCCCGGCCATCAGCACGACCCAGATACCGACGACGGACCAGAGCATCTGCTTCTGGTAGCGCGGGCCCTTCGACCAGAAGTCGACGGCGATGACACGCAGGCCGTTGAGCGCGTGGAAGAGGATGGCGGCGACGAGGCCGTACTCCAGCAGCGCGACGATCGGCGTCTTGTACGTGGCTACGACCTTGTCGTAGTCCTCGGGGGATACACGAACGAGAGCGGTGTCCAGCACGTGTACGAACAGGAAGAAGAAAATGAGGACGCCGGTGACTCGATGAGCCACCCAGGACCACATTCCTTCCCGGCCGCGGTACAGCGTTCCAGCCGGCACGGAAGACCCTCCGGGAGCGGGGATTGGGGCCGCGCCGGCTTCTGTGTCGGTGGGCCCGGCCGGGTACGGTCCACCGGCCCTGGCCATCGTAGCGACGAGTTGTCGGAACGCTTACAGCGGCCCTATCTATGTGATCAAACTGGCAATCAATCAGGCACGTTCGGGCTATTGCGGGGGATTGTCGGGTGCGGGTTGTTTGTGGCTGATCGCGCCCATGCGGCGGGGCCGCACCATGTCACTGCCCCAGGCCCTGAAGGGGCGCGTAGTGCTGGACCAGGCGGGACAGGCGGCCCCTGGCCAGGCGGCGGAGTTCGTCCGCCGTGATGGTCCGTTCCTCCTCCGGATCGTTTGTCAATCGTGATCGGATGGCGGCGAGTACCCGGTCGAGGGTTTCCGTCGGGGGCATGTCGTCCAGGCAGATGACGAACACGTGTCCGAAACGGCTCTCGTACGCGGCGTGCGCGGCGCTCAGTGCGGTGTGGGCGGCGGAGTACCCGCCGTCGGGGAGCAGCGTGAGTGACTCGCCGGCCAGGGCCTCGGCGAGGTCGGCGGCGGTCAGGTCGTACGCCGCCTCGTCGGCCGCGGCGAGCAGTGCGTCCAGGTCCGGGTAGGGGCGGTGGTCGGCGAGCCGGTGGGCCCAGCGCAGGCTGCGGCAGCAGGTGAGGAGGGCGGCCTCGACGGCTTCGGCGGACGCGGAGTTGAACGGCTCCAGGCGGACCGGGGACGGCGGCGCGCTCTTCTGCTCGGACAACTCGGGCAGGTCGAGCCGGCCGGGGAGACGTGGGAGACGGTGCGAAGGCAGCGTGGGTCCTCGGCGATGGATGGAGGTGTGGGTTCTCGGAGATGGGATGAAGATGGAAAGCGGTGACGTCACTCGGATGCCACATGTGTGTCGGCTGGGAAAGAAGTGAGAGTTGTGCCACCACGCTATCGACCGTTGACGGGAGCTGTCCGACGGATGCCCGAATTTCACCCGACCGGGAGAGTTTCGGTACGTGTAGTGGACGGTTGAAGTGGAGATGGGGGCTGGAGTTTCCCCGAGAGGTGTACGACGTGACGTGTATGACGTGACGTGTATGACGTGACGTGTATGACGTGACGTGTATGACGTGACGTGTACGACGTGAGGTGCGCGACGTGAGGGGCGTGATGCGGTGAACAGGGGTAGGCGACGGGCGCCGATGCAAGAGAGGCGGCGGCCGGTGCTGGTCGTGACGGGTGTCGCCGTGGCGGGTGCCCTCGCGGCGACCGTCTCGCTCTGGCCCGCCGGCGGCAGCGGCGAGGCGACGGGGGCCGGTGTGCTGCCGGGCAGGACGTCCAGCCCGGCGGCGTCGGCGCTCGCTCCGTCTCCCTCGCCGACCCGGACGTACCCGCTGTCCCAGACCCCCCGCACGATTCCCGCCGTACGCGAGCACACTCCCGCCCGCGGGCCCGGCTGGCGTCCCGCCACGGGCGCCCGCGTGGTCGTGGGCGACGGTGACCTCGCCGACGAGGGGCGGCTGCTCGCCGGCGAGCTGAAGCTGTCGTACGCCGGAGAGACACAGGCCCGGGACGGGGACGTCGAGCTGGGCCTGAACGACACGGACGCCGACCCGGAGTCGTACACCCTGACCGTGAAGAACCGCCGGGTCACCATCACGGCCCCCGGCGAGGCGGGTGTCTTCTACGGCACCCGCACCCTCAAGCAGGAGGTGCGGGGCGGCGGCACGGCGTCCGAGGGTGTCGTACGTGACCAGCCCGCGAAGCCGCGGCGCGGGCTCATGCTCGACATCGCGCGCAAGCACTTCACGGCGGCCTGGATCGAGGACCGGATCCGGGAGCTGGGTGATCTGAAGTTCAACGAGCTGGGCCTGCACTTCTCCGACGACCAGGGCTTCCGTATCGCGTCGACCACGCACCCGGAGATCGTGTCGAAGGAGCACCTCAGCAAGGCGGAGGTGACGCGGATCATCGAGCTCGCGAAGAGCCGGCACATCACCGTCGTCCCCGAGATCGACTCGCCGGGGCACCTGGGCGCGGTGATCGCCGCGCACCCCGACCTTCAGCTGCGCAACGTCTCGGGGGTGGCCACCCGCGGCGCCATCGACATCTCCAAGCCCGCGGCGGCGGACCTCGTCGACGACCTGCTGAACGAGTACGCGGGACTGTTCCCCGGCTCGCAGTGGCATCTGGGCGGCGACGAGTACCAGGCGCTGACGGTGGCGAACCCGGAGGCCTCCTATCCGCAGTTGGCCACCGCGGCCAAGAACGCCTACGGCGCGGGCGCGGGCGTCGCCGATCTGGCGACCGGCTGGCTCAACGGCCGCGCCGAGGTGATCCGCGGGCACGACCGGACGATGCGGGCCTGGAACGACGGGTTCTTCCGCGGGGGCACGGTGCAGGCGGACGGCGACCTGCAAGTCGCGTACTGGACCGGCAAGGAGCTGGGCGCGCGGCCGCCCGTCGAATATCTGAGCGCGGGCCGCAAGGTACTCAACTACAACGACGAGTTCCTCTACTACGTCCTCGGCGAGCCGCAGACCTTCGTCTACCCGACCGGACAGCGCATCTACGAACAGTGGACCCCGCTCGTCCTGCGCGGCACCACCCCGGTTGCCGCGACGTACAACGACCAGATCCTCGGCGGGACCTTCGCCGTCTGGTGCGACCGTTCGGGTGCGCAGACCCAGGACCAGGTGGCGGCGGGGATCAGGATGCCGCTGCGGGCGACGGTCCAGAAGCTGTGGGATCCGGGGCGGCCGGCGCTGTCCTGGGCGGACTTCAAGAGCTTGGCGGACCGACTGGGCTGAACGCAGACGTCCGTGCTCGTCGCGGCCATCGTCGTCTACCTGATCTGGTTCCAGCGGGTACGGGTCAACGCCGAGGTATTCAACCCGTTCGGGCACAGCAAGAAGCGCGGCTGGGCGGTCGGGGGATGGTTCGTGCCGGTGGTGAACCTCTGGTTTCCGCGCCGGATCATGCTGGACATCTGGGACGCGAGCAGCCCCGCGGGTCGCGGTCGGCACGGGCTCGTCAACGCCTGGTGGACGCTGTGGATCATCTCGCTGGCCGCCGACCGGGCCGGGGTCACCGCGTACCGCAAGGCCGAAACGGCCCAGGAGATCCACGACGCCGTCAGTCAGGTGATGTTCGCGGACGCCCTCGACCTCGCGGCCGCCGTGCTCGCGAGCCTCGTGGTCCTGCGGCTGGCCCGGATGCAGAACGAGAAGGCCCTGCGCGGCCCGGTCCCCGCGGCCGTCTGAAGCGCGCCGATTCGCCCGATTCGCTGGCCAACCCTCCTGCCCCTGTGGTGTATTCGGCCCGAGCCGTACCGAGACAGACACCAGGGGGAACCGCCATGGGCTACTGGGGGTACTACGTCGTCGGCAGAAGCGAGCGGCCGCTGGCCGAGCTGGACGCGCTGGCCGACGCGGACGGAATGGTGCTGCGGACGACGGCACCCGACGGCTGGCAGGTGTGGGAGTACCCGAGCGGCGACGGCGACGTCGGCAGCATGAACACCCTGGCCGGGGAGACCGGCGCGCCCGCGCTCTTCGGGTACGTCATGGACAGCGACTGCGTGGTCGTCGAGGCGGCGGCGCCCGAGAGCGGGACCTGGACGACGTGTCTGGCGCGGGCCGCGATGGCCGGGTACCTCGGGGCGGGCGAGCAGGGGCTCACCGTCGACGACTACTTCCTGGAGCCGTCCGACGCCGCCGAGCGGGCCGTCACCTGGGCCGCGGAGGCCGGGCGCACGGTGGTCGCGGGCCCGCTGCTCGAGGTGCTGACCGCGGACGCCGACCCGTTGGCTGAAAACCTCTTGTTCCGGTTCCTGGACCGGCTCGGCGTCGTGCCCCTGTGAGCTCCTGTGACACTCCCGGTCTGTCGCACGCAGTAAGGGGAAGTGCGGGCTCCGTGAGAAACAGGCGCCCTGTCCTGGTGTTCGAGGAGTTCGAGGGAGGCGCGATGAGCCTGGTGGACCTGATCGCTCAGGCCGACGAGCGTGGTCTGGCGGCGAGCGGACTGGCTTGTTTGGATCGGTGCGTTCCCTTGCTGGGCGGCGATGACGACGATGTTTTGCGGCCTCTGTGGACGAGCCTGGTGGATGGGGAGGCGTGGGGGGAGCGGGTCGCGAAGGCGCGGGCGGATCTGGGCGAGCCGGGGGGCGCCGACCCTGACTGTGACTCCGGCTCCGATCTCGGCTCCGGCCCCGGCCCCGGTGCCTCGCCCGACGACCAAGCCGCCTTCCTCGTCCGCCGCATGCTCGCGACCGTTCCGGTCGAGTCCTCCGCCGATGCCTTGCGGGCGTGGGCCGACGCCTGTTCCGTGGCGGCCCTGCGGATCCACGAGCTCCTCGACATCGCCGCCGACGGCACGTCCTCGGTGGCGGCCCGCCGCGAGGGCCGTACGGACGGCATGTCACCGCTCGTCGCCGCCGAACTGCGGCGCCAGATCGCCATCCTGGAGCTGCTCGCGGACCGAGGCGCGGGTGGGCTGCGGCATGTCCTGGGCCAGTCGACGGAGGGGCGGCGGGTGCTGCGGGCGGTGGTGTCGCGCCGGGCACGGGGGCGGGCGTAGACAGCGCCGGCGCCTCGCCCGGTACGGCGTCTCCCACTTTGTACCGCCGCGCCTCGCCGGTATGGCGTTCTGCGGGTCCTGTCGCCAACACCCCTCCGGTACGGCGCCCTCCGCGTCGTAAACCCGTCGCCTGCGAGAGTCCTGTGCCCGTCCTGCGGGCGCCGCGGGGCGATCCCGCGCCGGTGTCGGGGAGTCGTCGGACGGGCGTGACGAATTCTGTTCGGAGGGCGCTCTTCCGAGTGTGAACGCAACTCAAGCAACCCGGCCCCAAGCTGCGACGAAGCCCATCCGCTGGGCGGCGGACGCGGTCGCGACGATGCGTGAGGGCGCCCGGCTGCGCCTCGACTACTCCGCGCAGAGTCTGTGGCGTGTCGACCGGCTGATCGAGGAGATACGCCGGGAGGGAGCGCCGTACGCCGCCGTCGAGACGGTGCTGCGCGGCTTCGGGGCGTACGGCGGTGAGGTCGTCGCCCGGTACACGGGCGCGGAGTGGTGGGAGACGGGCGGCGATCATTGGATCCGTACGCCCGACGGGCGACTGTGGGACCCGATCGCCGAGGCCCGCCGCTGCTACGCGGGCGACGGGTCGCTGCGGCTGCTGTGCCGGGAGGCCACGCGTTGAGCCCGCGACTCGACCGTCGACGACTGTCCGCGGCGGCGGGAGCGTCCGCCGCCGCGGAGGTCGTACCTACGGTGTGACCACCTGACCGAGGTGGGCGCCCGTCGGCGTACCCAGCGGGGTCCTGCCCAGGATCGCCGCCGTGGACAGGCCGAGGCCGGTGCTGTTGGTCGGGACGTACAGGAGGATGCCGTTGCCCGCGTCCTCGCCCTCGGCGCCGAGTGTGAGGTCGGCGCGGCCGTAGCCGGACAGGTCGGTGAGTGAGACGGCCGAGCCCAGCTTGTCGTTGGTCTCCGTGGAGCCGGGGACGCCGGCGGTGTCCTGCGAGACGGCGACCGCGCCGGAGCCGGTGAGGCCGGCGGAGGTGCCCTTGACGAGGGTCACCGTGCCGGCGTTGGCGCGGTTGACGCCGTCGCGGGTGAGGTCCTCGTTCGGGGCGCCCGTGAGGACGTCCGCGTAGCCGTCGGCGTTGTAGTCGCCGATCGAGACCGAGATGCCGAAGGCGTCGCCGGACTCGTCGCTGCCCGGAACGCCGGTCGTGTCCTGGTGGATGGTGGTCATTCCGGTGGTGGTGAAGCCGGTCGCGGTGCCCGGGACCATGGTGACCTGGCCGCCTGCCTTGCCGCCGGACTCGGTGGCGTACGGCTGGCCGATGACGATGTCGTCGTAGCCGTTTCCGTTCACGTCGCCCGCGGCGATCGAGCGGCCGCCCCTGACGCTGATGACGGACACCTTCGTCAGGCCGGACGCGCCGCCCTTGAACCAGGTGACGCGGCCGATGCCGCCCGCGTCACGGTAGTTGAGGGCCACGTCCGCGTAGCCGTCCCGGTTGAAGTCGCCGGTCGCGGCATCGGCGTACGCGATCGAGCTCGTCGAGGTGGTGAGGGTGCCGGTCTGCGTTGCGCCGCCGGTCAGGCGGGCGTTCCAGTTGCCGCCCCTGCCGGTGCCCGCGGCGAACACGTCCGCCTTGCCGTCGGCGTTGAAGTCGGCGACCGCAACGGTCGCGCCGAGCTTGGCCCCGGCTGCTGTCACCGTCGAAGTGGCGTATGAAAAGCCGGAGTTGAGGGCGGGGCCGTACAGGACGGTGACCGAGCCGCGGTCGGTGTTGCCGGTGGTGTCGTCCTCGCCGGGGGAGCCGACCGCGAGGTCCGCGTAGCCGTCGCCGTTGACGTCGCCCCAGGCGGTGGCGGCGCCGAAGCTGTCGCCCGCCTCGGAGGAGCCGGGGACGCCGGCGCTGTTCTGCGTGAGCGTTCGCTTCGAGGCCGTGACCGGGCCGTCGAGGCCACCGGGGACCACGGTGACGATGCCGGCGCCGGCTTTTGGCGTACCGGCGGCGAGGTCGCTGATGCCGTCGCGGTTGTAGTCGGTCGTGGCGAGGGCGTGCGAGACGCCGGGGAGCTTGGCCAGGGTGGCGATCTGGGGGAGCTTCTTGTAGAGGTTGACGCCGGGGCAGGCCGTGTTGTTGGTGTCACGGTGGCCGAGGACGCGTGGCAGTGTGATCGACTGCCCCTTCGCGACCTTGTTGCCGTCGACCCCGGCATCGACGCCGGACGTCAGCGTCACCTTGCCGGTCGGGTCGATGCCGTACATCCCGAACTTCCAGGCGACGATCCGGGCGATGGCGTCGAGGCCGGCCCGGCTCGGCTGGGCGCTCTCGTAGTTGCCGAGGTACGAGATGCCGACCGTGTTCGTGTTGAAGCCGACGTCGTGCGCGCCGACCACGGGCAGGTCCATGCCGCCGCTGCGGCCCTCGAAGGTCTGGCCGCACCTGTCGACAAGGAAGTTGTAGCCGATGTCGTAGTAGCCGCGGGAGATGTGCTCCTGCTGGATGGTGCGCAGGCGGGCGCGGGACTGCGCGCAGGAGAGTTTGTTGTCGCTGTCGACGCCGGTGTGGTGGATGACGGCTGCCTTGATCTCGGTGCCGTAGGAGGGTGTGCCGTCGTAGGCGGCGGAGGCGCCCCATTGGGACTGGGTGATGATCGGGGGCTTGATGACCGTTGAGGGGCGGGGCGCCGGGACGGTGTTGGTGGGGGTGGGGGACGGCGTCGGGGAGGCGGTGTCCGTCGGGGTCGGGGGCGTCGAGGCCGTCGGAGTCACCGTGTCCGTCGGGGTTGTCGAGTCCGTGGGCGTACTCGTACCCGTACCCGTGTCCGTCGGAGTCGCTGAGTCCGTGGGTGTCGCCGAGTCGCTCGCCGCGGGTGTGGTCTCCTCCGCCGGGTAGGCGTACGCGGCGGGCTCGGCCTGCGCCGTGGAGGCGCCCGTCGGACCGCTACCCGGATCGGTACCCGGGTCGAGCAGCCTGACGTCCATCCCGGACGGCTGCCCCTTCGCCTCGGTGCCGTCCGCGCCGACCACCCGCACCTCGACGCCGTCCGCGTCGCCGGTCCACAGGGACGCGGTGCCGCCGCGTGTCCCGGCGTGCTCGGCCTCCTCGCCGTCGGCCGAGAACGGGTCGTCCGGAAGCTTCTGCCATGCCGACCAATCGCCGCTCTCCCGCTCGCGGTAGCGCACCTCGGGCGTGCCTTTCGGCTCCACGTCCGGGTTGCTCCAGGTCAGCATCACGGCGCTGAACCGGTCGGTGCCCTGCTTGTCCAGGCCCTTGCGGCCGGCGCCCTCGTCCTTGAGCTTCACGGTGTGGACGGCTGGCTTGCGGGAACCGGCGGCCTTGTCGTCGTCGGGTGCCGACGGATTCGCCGCGGCGTACGTGACGGCCCCCGCGCCTCCCAGCACGACCGCACCGATCGTCAGCCATGCTCTCCGCTTCAGACTCAGCGGCCTGTACACATGGTTCGTCCTGCGACTCAACTGCTCCACCCCTAGAAAAGTTCAACCACCCTGGAAAGGGCTACGAAAAGCCCACCCGTCACAGGGGTGGCCCGCTTACCAAGCGCACAGAGACCACAAAGCGTCACCACAGGCCGCATGGACTGTGTCGCCACAGGGCCGCATCGCCCACGTCGCTCCGTGGGCAGCTCCCCTGACAAGTGGCGTGGCCGAACCTCCCGGAAGCGGTGGCCATCTGCCCATGCCGGCCGCGGATCGCGAGCGTGCAGCCGGCCTGCCCGCCCCGTTCGCCGAGCGTGACGGTCACGACGGGCGGCCTGCCGAGCGGCACCTCGACGGTCTTCTTCCACGGCAGCGCGACGCCCTTGGCGTACCTGCGTGGGTACGACCGGCTCACGGTATGTCCGCAGGTACGACGAGGGACGTGTGGCCCAAGTGTGGAGAGCCCTGTCGCCCGTGATCCGTCCCGGCAAGCCGAAGCAATTCAGCGAGGAAGCGGGTAATCCGCCGCTGCCCGTGGTGTACAAGGACGCCACACAGGGGCGGGGATCTGCAAAGTCCGACTAGCTCGCCCGACCACGGTCGCCGGCCGAATGTCTGTAACGGCCTTTGCCCTGAATGTCCGTACGATCGCGACCGCGTCCCGCGCTCCGGTATAACCGGGCCCCTTCATAGGGAACGGGAGATCCTGGGTATGAGAGCTCGCTTCGGATGCGCGGCGTTGGTCGGTGTACCGCTGTCGTGGTTGCTGGTCGGCTGTTCTGCCGGTGGCGGGGCGGGAGAGTCGCCGAATGTGGTGGATTCGGCGGTCAAGGCGACTCCTGACGCGAAGAAGGAGCGACAGTTCGCGGCGCCGAAGACACCGGAGGAATTTCTGGATCGTGCCCGGGAGGCAATGGCGGCCGAGGGCGGGTGGGCCTTCGAGGTGAAGGGGGAGGAGGGGCTTGTGCTGCAGGGGCAGGAGAGTGCCGCTTCCTATACGTCCACGGTGCGCCGAACCGAGGATCCCGAAGCCCTTCACTCGACGGGGACCGTCGTCAGCAAGGGGGTGGGGAAGCCTGAAGAGGTCTTTGTCGTCGGGGGAGTTGGCTATGTGAAGGAGGGAGGGGCGGGCGCCGTATGGAAGAAGGGGCCCCTCTCCGATCCGGACATCGCCAACAAGGTGGAGGACCCTGTGGACGCCCTTGAGGCGTTCGAGAGTTACGCCGAGGCGAGTGAAGGGGCCGTTGCGGTGGTGGAAGCGGGTGGCGAGGTACGGCTTCAAGTGGGCGTTGACTCACAGCCGTTGGCTGAGGTCGAAGACCGTCCCGCGGTCGAGAAGGCGGTACGAGAACTGGAACCGACCCTCACGCAACTGCGGAAGTCCGGGGTCACTGCGGGCAAGGATCAGATTCTGCTGAACCGGCTCGACGAGGTGCTGGTCCTCGATGCCAAGACCTTCCGGATCATCTCCCACCGCTTCGAGTGCAGCTTCCTGATCCCCTACCAGGGGCAAAGCATCACCTACAGCCAAAATGTTCGGGAGGAGAACCGGGGGGTGTTCGACGGGGACATCCGGCTTCCGGCGGGCGTCAGTTGAGCGACCTTGATTCGGCGTTCCGCTGGTGTTCCGTAACGGTCATCGCTCGCCGCGGAAGCTTTTGTACTCGTCGTTCATCAGATCCCAGAACGACCTGTGACGGACGGCGCCGGGGAGCCGGCGGGCGAGGTACCAGGCCTCCCACTCGCCTGGCAGGATCCGCTCGATGTCATGAGTCGTGTTGAGCCAGTTGTCGCTGGTCAGCAGGAACTGCCGACAGCTGGGCGGAAGCGCGGTGCCCAGGCGGTCCTCGAGCGCTCTGACCTCCTCAGCGGGCGCCCCTGCCGTACCCAGCCAGTGCGCCCTGCGAACCTTGTCGGGAAACGGCTCGGCCCGCTCCTGCTCATGCAGGACCGGATCGAGCCACTCATCACTCCAGCGCTGCAGCAGGTTCCTCCACGCGTAGGACGGACCCGGCGCATTCACCTGTCGGCGCTCTTGAGGGTGCCGGTGGCGCGGAGGGCGTCGTCGAGGGTGGCGTCCGCGTCGGCCAGGCGGGCGGCGGTGAGGGTGGGTGGCACTGTGCCCTCGTTCAGGAGGGTGGGCGGGACCTCGTTCGCGACGATCGCGAGGGGTAAAGGGTTGTGCCGAACCAGTAACTCCATGCCATGACCTTTGTCACTCCGGTCACGCGTGACGTTCGACGCCCGCGTTCCGCTTGGTCAGGTGGACCGGTGCGTGACCGCGCCCCGGGTGCAGGGGGACGAGGGGGCGGGGGCTCGTGGCGGAGCGGACGTCGGTCGATGTGTGGATGCGGCAGCATGCGGCGCAGTTCGTGCGGCAGATCACGGCGCGGAACCGGGTGCCGCTGGACTACTCCGTGAACAGTCTGCGGGTCGTCGACTTCATTGTGGACGGGCTGCGGAAGGGGGAGCCCGAGCGCGGCAGCGTCGAGCATGTGCTGTTCGGGCTCGGCGCGTACACGGGTGAGGTGCTGGTGCGGCGGGCCGGGGCGCGATGGGTCGAATTCGATGCCGGGCAGCGGGAGTTGTTCGGTCAGCCCGTCGGGGTGCGGATGTCCGACGGGCGGGTGTGGAACCCGCTCGGCAAGGTCGTGAAGCGGTTCGAGGCGGGGGAGCGGGAATCCGTACGGACCTTGTATCTGCAACTGCACGGGCGGGCGTCCCGGCAGATCGCCTGAGGTACGAGTGAGGCGGAGGGGTGGCTGATGTGCTGTGACATTTCTGTGGGAGCCGACGCTGATGACCATGGGGGCGTCGACACGGCCCGACTGTGTCGAACGGCGTGAGATTCGGGCGAACTCGGTACGAACGAGGACAGTGTTGGGCCAGCGAGGGGAACCCCGCCGCGTGCAGGCGTACGACGGGGACCTGGGCATCGCCGTCGCGCGGGCGCAGGACGGTGACGAGGCTGCCTTCGCGGTCGCGTACCGGCTCGTGCAGCCCGGACTGCTCGGGTATCTGCGGGGGATCGTCGGTGATGACGCGGAGGACGTGGCGTCCGACGCCTGGCTGGAGATCGCCCGGGATCTGGGCCGGTTCAAGGGGGATGGCGCAGGCTTCCGCGGCTGGACCGCGACCATCGCCCGGCACCGGGCGCTCGACCATCTGCGACGCCTGAAGGTGCGGCCGCGGGCGACCGCGCTCGAGCAGGACGTACTGGAGCTGCCCGGTACGCACAGCACGGACGACCAGGCGCTGGAGACCCTCGCCACTCAGGACGCCCTGGAACTGGTTGCCCGGCTGCCCCGCGACCAGGCCGAGGCCGTACTGCTGAGGGTGGTCGTCGGCCTGGACGGGCCCGCCGCCGCGCGCGTCCTCGGCAAGCGCCCGGGCGCGGTGCGTACCGCCGCCCACCGCGGCCTGAAGCGCCTCGCGCGGCAGCTCGGCGTCGAGGGTGTGACGGATGAGGCACCGCGGACGCTGGGGGAGTCGGGATGAGCGGCAAGAAGTCGGCGGGCAGGTCGAGTGGGTCGGGCAAGCCGAGTAGGTCGGGCAAGTCGAGCAAGCCGAGGACGTCGGGCAGTTTCAGGGATGGATCCGGACATGGGTGAGAGGCAGAACGGTGGCGGGACGCCCGCCCGTCGGGTCGCGCGCCCTGCGGGCGACGAGTCTGCCTTCGTGGAGCCGCCTGGGGGCGACGATCCTGTCGTCGAGGTGCGTCCCTCGGGTGAAGACCCAACCGTCGAGGTGCTGCTCGCCGCCGCCGTGCGCGGGCGTGTGGCGAGCGATGCCGGCGCGGAGGCGCGGGCCGTCGCCGCGTTCCGTGCCGCGCGCGACGAGGGCGCGCACGCCGTGCGACCCGCGCGCTCCCGGCGCCGCGACGACTGGCGGCCGCGGGAGCAGCGGAAGGCGGGCCGCCCGCTGCGGACCACGCTCGCCGTGCTGCTGGCGAGCCTGACGCTGGGCGGGGTCGCCGTCGCGGGCATCGGTTCGGTGTCGGACGACGGCGGTGCGGACCAGGGCGGGACCCGGCCGTCGAGCAGCGCCTCCACGGACGGGTCCGGATCCGAGCCCGCGAACCCGACGCCGTCCGACTCCGCCGGCCCCGGGCGGGCCGAGCCGGGCGGCCACCCGTCCCAGGCGCAGGACATGGAGGCCCACTGTCGCGCGTACGACGCGGTCAAGGGCCGGGGCAAGGCGCTGAGTTCTACGGCCTGGCAGCGGCTCATCGACGCTGCGGGTGGCGAGGGCAACGTCGAGACGTACTGCGCTGGGCAGTTGGACCAGGAGGCCGCCAAGTCTCCGGGCAAGGCGGACAGCGTCGACGGAGCCGGCAATCCGGAGAGCACGCCCAAGGCAACGCCGAAACCCAAGAAGTCCAAGGACAAGGACTAGTCCAAGGGCAAGGGTTAAGTAGTAGACCCGGTTCCGTGATGTCCAGGGAAGCAGCAGGTCCCGCCCTCGCCGATGGCAACGGCCGGGGCCGCCACCCCCCACAGGAGAGGCCCCGGCCGTCGCGCGGCACGGGCCGCGCGGCGGCCCGTACTCTCTACAGCGCCACGGCTGCGTTTTGTGTCACACCTCGTTCTGTCACGACGTAGTTGCAAGTTGTACGGACATGGACGAGGAGCTGTTTCAAGTCGTAACGTGCCTTTCGCGCCGGGGCGCGGAGGGCGGACCACCGCAAACCACGAGGGGCCTTAGACCGCAACCATCAATTGAGGAACCACGACGGCGAGAACCCGGTCCGCGAAAGCGGCGCCGGTTTAGGCGCAGAAGGGCACGCGGTGCTGGGGGACGACGCGGAGCTGACCGCCGCGGTGCTTGCGGCACAGGACGGGGACGAGACCGCGTTCCGGACTGTGTACCGCGCGGTGCACCCACGGCTGCTCGGATACGTACGGACGCTGGTCGGTGATCCGGACGCGGAGGACGTCACGTCCGAGGCCTGGCTGCAGATCGCCCGGGACCTGGAGAGGTTCAGCGGCGACGCGGACCGGTTTCGCGGCTGGGCTGCCCGGATCGCCCGCAACCGCGCCCTCGACCATATACGGATGCGCGGGCGCCGCCCCTCGATCGGCGGCGACGAGACCGAGCTGACCGGCCGGGCCGCCGAGTCGGACACCGCGGGCGAGGCCATGGAGGCGCTGGCCACCGACAGCGCCCTCTCGCTGATCGCGCAGCTCCCGCAGGACCAGGCGGAGGCCGTCGTCCTGCGTGTCGTCGTCGGCCTCGACGCCAAGACCGCGGCCGACACCCTCGGCAAACGCCCCGGAGCCGTCCGCACCGCGGCGCACCGCGGCCTCAAGCGGCTCGCGGAGCTGCTCGGCGAGGATCCGGCATCCCGTCGGGAATCGGACCCGGGATCCGATCCGGAACCCGATCCGGAATCCCGTCCGGGGTCTGATCCGGAATCCGCAGGCGCTCTCGGCGCTGTCCCCCCACAAAGAGAGTCGCGCACACGCGCGGTGACGTCCGCGGGTGTGACGCATACGCGTTCGCGGACGCAGAAGGACATGTGATGGCCGACGAGCACTACAAGTGGCTGGACCGCGAAGCCGCGGAGCGTCTGCTGCGTGGTGAGCCGCTGGATGCCGTCGACGCCGACACCCAGGGCCGGGCGGACCGGCTCGCCGAAGCGCTCGGCGCGCTGGCCGCCGAACCCGCCCTGAACAGCACCGAACTCCCGGGCGAGGCGGCCGCGTTGGCTGCCTTCCGCACGACGGGCACCGGGAAGAACGGCGAGGCGGCCGAGCTCGGCCGCCGCAGCCGCACGCATACCGCACCCCACTCCTCCGACGCCGGTCTGGTCCGTCTGGGCCGCCCGGTTCCGGGTGGTTCCCGGGCTCGTTGGGGCCGCCCCGTGCGCTTCGGGCTCGCCGCGGCGCTGGCCGCCGGGATGATCGGCGGGGTCGCTTTCGCGACCGGAACCGGAGTGCTGCCGACTCCGTTCCGTGACGACTCGCCGAATCCGGCCGCCACGGTTTCCGCAGCGGTGACGCCGGATCGGCCGCTGGTCTCGCCGTCGCCCGGAGCGACGCGGGCCGACGGCTCCGCGGTGCCGTTGCCCGGCGCGACCACGAGCGGGTCGTCCGGTTCCGGCTCCTCCACCGGCTCCTCCACCGGCTCCTCCTCCGGGTCCTCGGGGTCCTCGGGCTCCTCCGGCTCCTCGGAGGACGAGGCGCGCGGGGGTGCCACCGCGAGCGGACAGCCCGGCTCGTTCGGCGCGGGCGACTCGGGCCGTTCCTCCGAGTGGTGGAGCAGTGCGCGCTTGTCCTGCCGTGATGTCCTCGACGGCAAGGCGCTGGAAGCCGGCCGCAAGCGCGTCCTGGAGAACGCCGCGGGCGGCGGCGGGCGCGTGAAGGCGTACTGCAAGGTCATCCTGGGCCAGGCGGACGGCAGCACCGGCCAGGACCGGAGTGACCGGAGCGACCAGGACAGCCAGAGCGACCAGGACACCGGTGACGACGACCAGGATTCCGGCAGCGACTCCGGCGGGGACAGTGGTGGTGAGGACGACGCCCACCACATACGCCCGGGCGGCAATGCCCACCATGGCGACGGCGGGATCCTCACCCCGGCGTCGCCCTCGGCCCTGGCGTCGCTGCTGCCGCGGAAGCTGACGTCGCCGTCCCCGGTCGTGCCGTCGCCGGTCGTGTCGACGTCGGCCGCGCCGTCCCCTGCTGTCCCGAGCCCCTCGTACAGCGCACTGCCGCTGCCCTCGGCGGTCTGAGCTGCGGGAACCCTCTGCGACTCCGCTCTGACCTGCGGTTTCGTAGTTCCTTGAACTTTTTTTCGGCCGGGTGTGACGTTTTCGGCCGTCGTGGCGCAGTACTGGGTGAGCCGACTGGTCATCGGCCGCCGCACGGAGCCGGGGTTCCCCCCGTACCCATGGCTCAGTGCATACGGCGCGGGCGGGACACGTTCCCCCGGTCCCGCCCGCGCCCCCATTCACCCTCCGGGTCGGCCGTCACCAGTAGACGACGACCTTGTCACCCGTGCGGACCTGCGCGAACAGTGCCGCGATCTTCCCCTCGTCCCGTACGTTCACGCAGCCGTGCGAGGCGCCGTAGTAGCCGCGGGCCGCGAAGTCGGAGGAGTAGTGGACCGCCTGGCCGCCGCTGAAGAACATCGCGTACGGCATGGGTGAGTCGTAGATCGTCGACACATGGTGGCGGGATTTGAAGGAGACGCTGAACACCCCTTCGCGGGTCGGCGTGTACTGCGAACCGAACCGCACGTCCATCGTCGAGACCGTCTTCCCGTCGATCATCCAGCGCAGGGTGCGGCTCGCCTTGCTGACGCACAGCACCCGGCCCGTCATACAGCGCGCGTCCGGCCGCGCGGCGGGCTGCCCGCCGTAGGGGTACAGCTCCCACTGGGCCGGCTTGTGCGTCATCCGCTGCAGCCGCTGCCAGGTGACGGTGTCCAGCTCTCCGGTGCTCGGCAGACCCCGCTTGCCCTGGAAGCCCTTCACGGCGGCGACCGTCGGGGCGTCGTACGTCCCTGTCGGAGCGGCGATGAGCCAGGCGACCTGATGCAGCCGGGCCTGGACCTCGCGGACGTCGGTGCCCTTGTCGCCGCGGGACCAGAGGACCTCGGGGGCGGGTGGCGTCGGCTCGGCGCTCGGCTCGGTGCTCGGGGTGGTACTTGGGCCGGTGCTCGGCTCGGTGCTCGGCTCGGCGTCCTCAGGTGCGGTCGTGCGGTCGATCCGCACGGGCGGCTGCTTGCCGTCCGCGTCCACGGCCTGGGCCGTACAGCCGCCGACCGCGCCCACCGCGAGGAGCGCCGCGAGGGCGGCCAGCGATGTCCTCATGTCCCTTGTACGCATCCCGACCCCCGTTGTGTCGTCGTATCCCCTGAGATGCTCCCCGCGGGCGACTGGTTGCGAACTGCGGGATGCCGTGGGGAATGAAACTGTGGACAGGTCTGTGAGCAAGGAGTAGGCAGCTTCAGCGGGAGGCACGGCTATGGCGCGCGAATCCGAGTCCGGACTGCCCATCGAGCCGGTCTACGGGCCGGAGGTCCTGGAAGGCTGGGATCCGGCGGAGAGGCTGGGCGCGCCGGGCTCGTACCCCTTCACCCGCGGTGTGTATCCGTCGATGTACACGGGCCGGCCGTGGACGATGCGTCAGTACGCGGGTTTCGGTACGGCGGTGGAGTCCAACGCCCGTTACCGGCAGCTGATCGCGCACGGCACGACGGGCCTGTCCGTCGCCTTCGACCTGCCCACCCAGATGGGCCACGACTCGGACGCCCCGATCGCGAGCGGTGAGGTCGGCAAGGTGGGTGTCGCGATCGACTCCATCGACGACATGCGGGTGCTGTTCGGCGGGATCCCTCTCGACAAGGTCTCCACGTCGATGACGATCAACGCGCCCGCGGCCCTGCTCCTGCTGCTGTACCAGCTCGTGGCGGAGGAGCAGGGGGTGAGCGCCGACCGGCTCACCGGCACGATCCAGAACGATGTGCTGAAGGAGTACATCGCGCGGGGAACGTACATCTTCCCGCCCAAGCCCTCCCTGCGTCTGATCGCGGACATCTTCAAGTACTGCCGGGCCGAGATCCCGAAGTGGAACACCATCTCGATCTCCGGCTACCACATGGCCGAGGCGGGTGCCTCGCCCGCGCAGGAGATCGCCTTCACGCTCGCCGACGGCATCGAGTACGTGCGCACGGCGGTCGCGGCGGGCATGGACGTGGACGACCTCGCTCCCCGCCTCTCCTTCTTCTTCGTGGCGCGTACGACGATCCTCGAAGAGGTCGCCAAGTTCCGTGCCGCGCGGCGGATCTGGGCGCGGGTGATGCGGGAGGAGTTCGCAGCGAAGGACCCGAAATCTTTGATGCTGCGCTTCCACACGCAGACGGCGGGCGTGCAGCTGACGGCCCAGCAGCCGGAGGTGAACCTGGTCCGCGTCGCCGTCCAGGGCCTGGCCGCGGTCCTCGGCGGCACCCAGTCCCTGCACACCAACTCCTTCGACGAGGCGATCGCGCTGCCGACGGACAAGTCGGCGCGGCTGGCACTTCGTACGCAGCAGGTGTTGGCGTACGAGACGGACGTGACGGCGACCGTCGACCCGTTCGCGGGCTCGTACGCCGTCGAGAGG
This sequence comes from Streptomyces sp. SD15, assembly GCF_054462255.1. NCBI lineage: Bacteria > Bacillati > Actinomycetota > Actinomycetes > Kitasatosporales > Streptomycetaceae > Streptomyces > Streptomyces sp. SD15. Next base: position 22,026 of record NZ_JBTLMO010000037.1, read on the forward strand.
ATGACCGACGACCTGGAGGCGGCGACGGTCGCACTGATGACGAGGGTCGAGGAACTGGGCGGTGCGGTGGCCGCCATCGAGCACGGTTTCCAGAAGGCGGAGATCGAGCGCTCCGCGTACCGGATCGCGCAGGAGACCGACTCCGGCGAGCGGGTCGTGGTGGGCGTGAACCGCTTCCAGCTCGACGCGGAAGAGCCCTACGAGCCGCTGCGCGTCGACCCGGCGATCGAGGCCCAGCAGGCGGAACGTCTGGCCAAGCTGCGCGCGGAGCGCGACCAGGCGGCGGTGGACTCGGCGCTGGCGGCGTTGAAGAAGGCCGCCGAGGGGGAGGGCAACGTCCTGTACCCGATGAAGGATGCGCTGCGGGCTCGGGTGACCGTGGGCGAGGTGTGCCATGCCCTTCGGGAGGTTTGGGGGACTTACGTGCCGAGTGATGCGTTCTGAGAGCTACGGCAGACTGCCTTGCGTTTGGGGCACCGTACACTGCTGCGGGTGTGTACAGTTCTCGCATGGAGACGTATCCGCTTGTGGAAGCGCGTAACCAGCTCGGGCAGCTCGTCGGCCGGGTCCGGCACGGGGGTGAGCACATCCTGATCAGCGAGTACGGCAAGCCCGCGGCTGCCCTGGTTCCGATAGAGGAGCTGGAGGAGCTCGAGCGTCTTCGTGATCAGGTTGACGTCGCCGAGGCGCGTGCCCGCGAGGCGGCTCCAGTCGGGCCGGCCATGACGCATGACGAGTTCATGGCCCAGTTGGAGGCCGAGGACCGGCAGGCCGAACGGTGAGCTACACCGTCGTGTGGGACCACCAGGCCATGGGAGAGTTCCGCCGTCTCCGCCAGGCCGATCCCGTGGGGGCGAAGGCGTGCGCGGCGGCCGTGCGCGGGTTAGGGGACTCCCCCAGGCCGGAGGAGGCGCGTGCCTTGGGTGGTTCCGGCTATTACCGGATGTCTGTCGGAGCCTGGCGTGTGCTCTACCGACCGGACAACGTCACCGTGACCGTCCACGTCATCAAGGTGGGCCGGGTCGCCTGAGACAACTCGGAATCCGAGTGTCGTACCCCCGTGCGACACTCTTTTCCATGTTCGGCGTCATCGATCTCCCCACATATCTGGCAGGTCTCGTCCTGATCGTCCTGCTCCCCGGCCCCAACTCCCTGTACGTCCTCTCTGTCGCGGCCCGCCGCGGCGTGCGCGCCGGATACACGGCCGCGGCGGGGGTCTGGTGCGGGGACGCCGTGTTGATGACGCTTTCCGCGGCCGGCGTGGCCTCGCTGCTGCAGGCCAACGCGCTGCTGTTCGGGATCGTGAAGTACGCGGGCGCCGGTTATCTGTCGTGGCTGGCCGTCGGGATGCTGCGGGCCGCGTGGGGGATGTGGCGGACCCGGAGGGAGCGGGTCGAGGCGGAGGCGGAGGCGCCCGCGAGTGCGGCCGCCGAGGAGCGGCCGTACCGGCGGGCGCTGGTCATCAGCCTGTTCAACCCGAAGGCGATCCTGTTTTTTGTCGCCTTCTTCGTGCAGTTCGTCGACCCGGCGTATGCCTACCCGGCCGTCTCCTTCGTCGTCCTCGGCGCGTTCGCCCAGCTCGCGAGCTTCCTGTACCTCAGCGCGCTGATATTCAGCGGTACGAAACTGTCGGCCGCCTTCCGTCGGCGCAAGCGGCTGTCCGCGGGGGCCACGACCGCCGCCGGCGCGCTCTTCCTGGGCTTCGCCGTGAAGCTCACGCTGGCCGGCGCCTAGCGAATCAAGGGGACTGGCGGACGTCCACGCGGGCCGCGTACTCCGCCAGTCCTTCCGCCGTCGCGCCCGCCCAGCCCACGTACCCGTCGGGCCGTACGAGGAAGACCCCGTCGCCGTACGCCTCGTGCGGCGGAATCCGGACCGTGGGGACGGGGAGCGGGGGCAGCTCCGTGTCCGTGCCGACCGTCAGCAGGGTCCAGTGCGGGCCTCGGAAGGTGTCGAAGAGCCGTCCGCCGTCGACGGCTGCGTCCGGTGCGCGGTCGCCCGCGAGGACCGGGCCCGGGTGTGTGCGGGTCTTCTGGGTGAGGGTGGAGTCCGGGTAGCCCAGGCCGAGTTGGCGGGTCGCCGCACCGCGCCGGACCTCGCCGCGGTGGATGCTCGTGGACAGGCCGAGCATGTCCGCGGCGATGGGGCGCCGCTCCTCCTCGTAGGTGTCGAGGAGCGTCTCCGAGGCCCCGCCCCGCAGCACCGCGCCCAGCTTCCAGCCCAGGTTGTACGCGTCCTGGACGCTGGTGTTGAGGCCCTGCCCGCCGGCCGGTGAGTGCACGTGCGCCGCGTCCCCGGCGAGGAACACCCGTCCCGCCCGGAAGCGGTCCGCCAGTGCTGCCCGCGGCCGGAAGTCCGAGGCCCAGCGCACCTGCGTCACGTCCTCGGGGGCGAGGTGCGAGCGGGCCGCGACGACCTTGCGGATACCGTCGAGGGAGAGGTCGGGGTCGCTCCCCTCCGCAAACCCGGCGACGAGCTGGAAGTCCTCGGTGCCCGCGAGCGGACAGATCGCGAGGAAGCCGTCGCCGTCCCCGCTCGGCGGAAAGACATGCCAGTTGTCGCGGTCGAGCCCGGTGAGGCGGACGTCGGCGACCAGCACCGGGCTGGGGTCCACGGTCTCGCCGGTCATGCCGATCCCGAGCGCGCGCCGCACGGCCGAACGGCCGCCGTCGGCGGCGACGGCGTAGCGCGCACGGACCGGAGCCCCTGAGGCGAAGGAGGCGGTCACCCCGTCCGCGTCCTGCGCGATCCCCACCAGCTCCCGCCCGAAGGCGACCTCTCCGCCCAGCTCCGTCAGTCGCGCGAACAGGATCTCCTGCGTGCGCCACTGCGGCACCATCCACGGCCCGGCGATCGGCGAGCCGTCGCTCGCCTCGCCCGCCTCGTCCGGGTCGAACATCTGATGCTCGCCCATCCGCTTTCCGTCCTGCCAGATCATCCCGACCGGGTAGTCGCCCCCGGCCGCGCGGATCGCGTCCAGCACCCCGAGGTCGTCGAAGACCTCCATCGTGCGCGGCTGGAGGCCCTTGCCGCGTGAACCAGGGAACAGCCGGTCGGCCCGTTCCACGACGAGCGCGTCCACCCCGCGCCGGGCGAGGTCGATGCCGAGGGCGAGGCCGGTCGGGCCCGCGCCCACGATCAGTACGTCCATGTCCATGGTCATCATGGCTCCCACCGCGAGTCTCCTTAACGCTGTTAAGTTCAGCCGTTTCCGAGAATGGCCTTAACGCTGTTAAATTGTCAAGTGTGAGCACGGAACGACGAGCGCCCCTCGACCGCAAGCGGGTAGCGGACACGGCCCTGCGCCTGCTGAACGACGTGGGCCTGGACGGCCTGACCCTGCGCGCCATCGCCAAGGAGCTGGACGTCAAGGCGCCCGCCCTGTACTGGCATTTCAAGGACAAGCAGGCGCTGCTCGACGAGATGGCGACGGAGATGTACCGCCGGATGACCGAGAGCGCGCCGATGCCCGCCGACGCGACCTGGCAGGAGCACCTCCTGGCGGCCGGCCGAGGACTGCGCGCCGCGCTGCTGCGTTACCGCGACGGCGCGAAGGTCTTCAGTGGCTCACGCTTCACCGGCACCGAGCACGCCGTCCAGATGGAGGCCGCCCTGCGCGCCTTCACCCAGGCCGGTTTCACCCTGGCCCAGGCGGTCCGCGCGAGCACCACCACATACCTGTACACCCTTGGCTTCGTCACCGAGGAACAGGGCGTCCAGCCCCTCCCGGACGAACGCCGCGAGGGCTACGACATCGAGGAACGCGCCCGTCTGATGGCCGAATTCCCGCTGACGGCGGCGGCGGGAGCGGAGCTCTTCGAGGACTACGACCGGCACTTCGAAGAGGGGCTGGCGCTGCTGATCTCGGGCGTCGGGGCGCGGTACGGGGCGGCCAGCGACCGGCGCAGCAGCGGCGTGGACCACTTCTCCACGTAGCGGTTGAGCAGCCACGCGAGGAGCAGCATCGTCGCCATGGTCGCGCCGAAGGTCGCCCAGGACGGGAGGCCGAAGTCCCGGTGGTAGAGCCCGGTCACGACCCAGCCCAGGTGTTCGTGGACCAGGTAGAAGGGGTACGTCAGGGTGCCTGCGACGGTGAGCCACGGCCAGTCGGCCCGGCGCAGCCGGCCCAGCGCGACGGCGAGGACCGCGGCGAAGCCGAGCGTCACGATCAGGATGATGACGGCGGCCGAGCGGTAGGAGAACGGCTGGGGGTGGTAGTCGCTCGAGAGACCGGTCACCGCGTAGTGCTGGCCGGTCAGCCAGCTCACCGCGACGATGCCCCACGCGGTGACGTCCCGTCGGTCGAGGTGCAGGAGGTAGATGCCCATGCCGCCGATGAAGTACGGCGCGTGCTCGGGCATCAGGGCCTGGCTGAGGAACGGCTCGTGGGCGGCGTGCGCGAGGGCAGCCGCGAGTGTCCACGCCGTGCAGAACAGCACCACGCGCCGACGGTTCGCCCCCGGCAGTACGACGCACAGCGCGAACAGCGCGTAGAAGCGGACCTCCACCCACAGCGTCCAGCACACGCCGAGCACCCGGTCGGCGCCCAGCGGCTGCTGAAGCATCGTCAGGTTCACCAGCGCTTCGCTGAAGGACACCGTCTTGTACGCCACGCCCGGTAGCGCGAACACGGCCGTCACCAGCACGACCGCCACCCAGTACGCGGGGAGCAGACGGGAGGCGCGGGACGCGAAGAACGACCCGAGCGGTCGGCCCCAGCCGCTCATGCAGATGACGAAGCCGCTGATCACGAAGAAGATCTGGACGCCGAGGCAGCCGTAGGCGAACCACGAGTGCAGCGTGGGGAACTGGTCCTTGGGTGAGGATCCCCAGGCTCGGGTGACCTCGCCGCCCCGGCCGCCGTAGTGATAGGCCGCCACCATCAGCGCGGCCACCAGCCGCAGCCCGTCCAGCGCGCGCAGCCGGCCTCCGGGGGCCTTCACGGCCGAGGTGCCCCGCCCCTCCCTGGGGGCGGTCACGGTGGGATGCGGTTTTGGTGTCCTCACGATCGTTTCGGTCACGCCGGTACCCCCGTAGTGCGCCACGGGCTCTGTTCGCGCACACCTGGTCGAATATGATGAAGACGGAAAAAGCGGATGTTTGCGACAACTCTAGGACGCTAATCGACGACTTCTGTTCATCGAAGCCACGATTTGCCCTCCGGCCGCAAGGGGTTCACCTTCACGTCGTATTGACTTCTTACTGTGCTCCAACCCACTCGCGCCTTGACGCAGCTTCACCGACTTCGCCAGACCCAGAGCAGGAGCACCATGACGACGGTTCGCAGCAGATGGTCTCGTTCCCGGCCAGGGGGCCTGACATCGCCGCCGACGGACGCCGGCCCGCCGACCGCCGAGGCCACCCCCGCCGAGCTGGACGAATGCCTGCGCGCATGCGCCGCGCACAGCGGCAAGCTCGTGGGAAGCCTCGACTCCAAGCGCGTGCAGCTGGCCGAGCAGCTGCGGCGGATGCTCGCGCTCTGGGCCGCCGACCAGCAGCCCGCGCCGACCGCGGCGAGCAGCCTGCTGAGGCGCGGCACCAAGGGAGCGGTCGGCAGCAGCCTGAGCAACGAACTGCTCGACGCGCTCCTCGCCGTCGCCAACAAGGCGCTGGAATGCCGCTACGACGACGAGCTGAACCTCGCCCTGCTCATCAGCGACACCGTCCTGACCCAGCGCAAGAACTCCCGGGCCGGCTGGCGGCTGCGCGGCCGGCTGCTGGAGGCCATGGGCCGCCCGGCCGCCGCGGTCGACGCCTATGAGCGCTACGTGGGCCTGACCACGGAGGACGGATTCGGTGTCCGCGCCAAGGTCGCGGGGATCCGTCACGCGCAGGAGCGGCGCGCGGAGCTGCTCGCGCTGCTGGAGCGCGACGTCCCGACCGCCGCGCAGTTCAGCTCGCGGCCCGCGACCGACGTATGGGCCGAGGGCCTCCAGGCGCACGCCGACGGTGACTGGGACGGCGCGCAGGCCCGCCTGGTCGGCGCGCTCGTCGCCATGGACCGCACGGAAGCCCCCGAGCAGGACTTCCAGGAAGCGCTCAGCCAGTACGTCGACCTGCGCACCGGGGTCAACCTCCGGCCCACCCCCGAACTGACCCAGATCCTGGGGCTCTTCGCCGAGCAGCGCCGCAGCCGGATGCGCGGCCCCCTGGAGGACCCGCTCTTCGGCGGTACCCAGTGGCTCAGCCTCGGCGAGTTCCGCAACCAGATCGCCGGGAAGTCCATCTGCCTCATCGCCAACTCCGGCAAGGTCGGCGAGAGTTCGATGGGCTCCGAGATCGACTCGTACGACCTGGTCGTGCGCTTCAACTCGTACCGCATCGACGCCGCCCACACCGGCAAGCGGACGGACATCCACGTGTCCATCCACAAGCACGGGTTCAACTGGGAAAAGCCGGTGACCACCCGGCTCGTCTTCGGCGGGATATCCGGCGACTGGAAGTACTCCCTGCGCAACCGGCTGGTGCCGGGCGCCCAGAAGTACCTGGGTGACGAGTCGCTGCGCTGGCCGCTGCGCAACATCGGCAGGCTGGGCGCCGACAAGTGGCCCGCGATTCCCACCAGTGGCTTCAACATGCTCTGGATGCTCGACTTCCTCGACGTCAGCCCCACCCTCGACCTGATCGGCTTCGACTTCTACGAGAGCGGCGCGTACCGCATCGACGCCGCCATGAAGATGCCCATCACGTCCGTGCACGAATACACCAGCGAGAAGGCGTGGGTCATGGAACGGGCCCAGAGCGTCTCCGGCATGAGGATCTCCCTGCGATGACCGCGACCCACATACCCGCCCCCGGTTCCGCCTCCGGTTCCGTCGCCGCGGGCAACGCCGCCGCGACCGGCCTCGCGACACCGGCCGCCGACCAGAACTCCGCCCGTGATCTCACCGGCAAGCGCCGCATCGCCTTCGCGAGCTTCGTCGACGAGAACTACCTGCCCGGGTTCCTCGCCCTGCTGCGCTCGCTCGCGCTGTCCAACCCGGGCGTGTGCGAGGACTTCATCGTCCTGCACGACGATCTGCGCCCGTCCTCCGTGGCCCGCATCCGCGCACTGCACCCGCGCATCGAGCTGCGCCGCGTCGACGCCGACCACTACGACACGTTCGCCAAGGGCGACCAGGACAACTACCTGGTCCGCAAGGCGTACTTCATCCTCGACGTGTTCCGCATCCGGGACTACGACACCATCATCACCCTGGACACCGACATGGTGGTCCTCAGCTCGCTGTCCGAGCTGCTCTCGCTGCGCGAGGGGCTCGCGGCCGTACCGCAGTTCTTCTACGGCCAGCACAAGCTCAACAGCGGTCTGCTGGTCATCCAGAAGGAATACCTGACCGACGAGTTCTGCGCGAAGATCGACGAGGTCGGCCGGGCCGGCAGCTACGAGCTGGACAAGCACGACCAGGGCATCCTGAACGCCGTGCTCGACGGCGACTTCGTCCGCCTCGACCCGCGCTACAACTTCGTCAAGCGCCGGCTGTCCGGGGACCTCCCGGTGCCCGAGGACACGGCCATCCTGCACTTCACCGGCCGGCACAAGCCCTGGCAGGGCGGCGAGGCCGGATACAGCCAGGCGCAGGAGCGCTGGGCCGAGTTCGACATCGACGACGCCGAACTGCACGCCACCTACCTCACCCGCTCCGGGGGCCTGCACCACGACCTGATCGTGCACTACGGCACCCCGCACCTGGAGCGCACCGGCGACGTCGACACCGCCCGCAAGGTCGCCCTCGCGCACATCGGCGCCGGTGACTACCAGGCCGCCGTCGACATCATGGAGCGGGTGCACATCCCGGTCGACGAGGCCTGGCCGCACGAGGTCTACGGGCACGCCCTGATGAGCGTCTCCCGCTACGAGGAGGCCAAGGCCCAGTTGCTGCTGGCCACCTCCGCGCCCAACCGTGCCGCCACCGCCTTCGCCCGGCTCGCCCAGATCTCCTGGGTCCACAACGAGGACGCCACCGCGCAGAAGTACGCGATGGCCGGTCTCGGCGTCGACCCCACGCACCGCGCCAGCCGCCTCTGGCAGCAGCGCACCATCGGCATGCCGACCCAGCAGCAGAGCAGCCCCGAGGACCAGCTCGCGCACGTCGCGTTCTTCATGGACCGTCAGGGCAACGCGGGCGACAAGCTGCTGCCGGAGAGCGTCCGCCTCGCCTTCGATCCGGACACCACCGCCCGCCGCTGGCACTCGGTGCACGCCCACCGGCTGTTCGACGAGGCCGCCCTGGAGCGTGTCAACGCCCGCCGCGGCCTGGTCATCGGCGGCGGCGGCCTGTTCATCCCGGACACCATGCCCAACGGCAACAGCGCCTGGCAGTGGAACGTCCCCGACGACCTGCTGAACCGCATCGACGTGCCGATCGCGGTCTTCGCCGTGGGCTTCAACGCCTTCGACGGCCAGTCCTACCGCGCCAACCGGTTCCGGGATTCACTGCGGCTGCTCGTCGAGAAGTCCGCCTTCTTCGGGCTGCGCAACCACGGCTCGATCGAGAAGGTGCGGGCCATGCTGCCCGCGCACCTGCACGACAAGGTGCGCTTCCAGCCCTGCCCCACCACGGTCACGCGCCAGCTGGTCGACGGCTGGCAGGACCCGGCCGGGCGCGACGACACCATCCTGATCAACGCGGCCTACGACCGCGCCGGTCTGCGCTTCGGCCACGACTACGCCTACTTCCTGGCGCAGATGGCGGAAGCGGTGCGCGGCCTGGGCAAGCTGGCCGAAGTCCAGTGCGTGGCCCACTCGCTCGACGACGAGAAGATGGCCTTCGACCTGCGCCGCGAGCACGGCATCTCGATGCCCGTCATCCCGATGTACGACTTCGAGAACGACGAGATCCGCGACCTGTACGCCCGCACCAAGCTGGTGATCGGCATGCGCGGGCACGCCGGCATGATCCCGTTCGGCTGCGGTACGCCCATCATCAGTCTCATCTCGCACCCGAAGATGGCGTACTTCCTGCGCGACATCGAGCGGCCCGAATGGGGCGTGTCCGTGCACGACCGCAACCTCGCCGCGGTACTCGTGGAGCGCGCGCAGGGCCTGCTGGCCGACCACGCCGCGACCGTCGCCGACGTGCACGGCCGTCAGCAGGAACTGTGGAAGGCCACCGAGGCGAACGCCGCGGAGCTGCGCACGATCCTGCGCGGCTGATCCACAGCGGACCCGCTCGTCGACAACGCCCCCGCGGCCAACCCGGCCGCGGGGGCAGGTGCGTTGCTCGCCGGTGGTCGCACCGGCAGGCTCGGGAGGATGGCGTCCCCGCACAGTCCCGCACAATGGAGCGATGAACGACGGTGCTTCGCCGACAACGGCCCAACCGCCGCCCCGGTTGATCAAGGACGACGAGCTGGCCGGCCATTCCGTGGTGGCCAACAGCACCATGAACCGAGAGCGGGTCCTGACCGGCGTCAACAGCAATACCCGCGAACTCGGCTTCGCCCCCGCCGAGTTCCTGAGCGGCCACGGCCCCGCCCCGTCCTGGCTGGACCTGTGCAGCGGAGAAGGGCTCGCCCTGCGCGCGGCGGCGCAGCGGCTCCCGCAGGCCGTGATCACCGGCGTCGACCTGGTCGGCCCGCTGCTGCGGGCCGCGCTGCCCGACGGCCTCGAACTCATCACCGCCGACCTCGGCCGATGGTCCCCGGCGCGCCGCTACGACCTGATCACCTGCGTCCACGGGCTGCACTACATCGGCGACCGACTCGCCCTGCTGGAACGGGCCGCCTCCTGGCTCACCAGCACCGGCCTGCTGGTCGCCCATCTCGACCCCGCGACGCTGCGGCGTCCCGACGGAGGGGACGCCTCCCGCCCGGTCCTGGCGGCACTTCGCGCCGCCGGCTTCGCCTACTCGGCCCGTCACCATCGCCTCAGCCTGCGAGGCGGTCGCTCCATCACCCTGCCCTTCACCTACCTCGGCGCCGACCCGCACGCCGGCCCCAACTACACAGGCCAGCCGGCCGTGGCGTCGTACTACCGCGGGTGATGGGCGCATCTGGGCCCACCCCGGCGGCCGTGGACAGGCCTCGCCGAGGTCGCCGGTGGCCCAGATGTGCCCCGCCTGGTCAGCGTCCGCGCTTCACCGGCGTACGGCCTTCCTGACCAGCCGCTTGATCCTCGCCACCGGGGAACGGCGGCCAGGGGCGGCCTTCCGCTCCTGCACGGCGGCCTTTCTGAGCTGCTCGAAGTGGTCGGCGCGGGTGCGGCTGAGGTATTCGTCCGAGGTGAGCGGCTTGGCGATCGACCAGGCCTGCTTGTGCCGGCCGTCGTAGTGCGCGACGTACGCCTTGGCCAGTTCCAGTACGGACTTGAAGGGGATCCCGCCGGTGTGGTCGCGGTCGATGCGCTCCTGGACGGCCGAGATCAGCGCGAGCTTCTCGTCGAAGGTGAAGCTGTCCTCCGAGATGGCCTTCAGCACGTCGTCGGGAATGGGCTTGATCACCTCGAAGGCGAGCGTGGAGCGTATCGGCGGCCCGGCGATCTCGATGTACGGCAACAGGGCGCCCGTGCTGTAGTGCAGCCAGGGCAGCCGGGGGCCCGCGAAGTCCTGGTGCAGGACGACCGAGCCGGGCCGCAGCCGGGTCAGGAAGCGCTCGGAGACACAGCGGAACACCCGGGCCGTCTTGGCTATGTCGATGTGCAGGAACTCGACGGGGGTGTGGTCGTCGGGGTCGGAGGTCTGCCAGAGGTCGCCGGCGTGGATCTCCAGGAACGGCAGGAACGGCTCGAGCCTGCCGCGGAAGTCGTTCAGGAACGAGTTGTCGCCCTCGGGCTTGGCGCCGGAGGTGAAGAACTTCTCGGTGGCGAACGTGCCCTTGCCCACGTGGAAGAAGTCGTACGCGTGCAGCTTGCCCGTGCGCTCGTCGAAGACAGGGCTGTCGCGCAGGCCGAGGGCGAGGGCGTAGGTGGAGCCGCCGCCGCCGGAGCCCAGCTCCACCAGCCGGTCCTTGCCCGCGAGGTGATGGCGTCCCAGGAGATACAGGAACCGCAACTCCCAGCTGCTCACTTGGGAGTACGGGATCGTATCCGGCAACTCGACGTCGTCGATGAGGGGATAGAGCCGGCCGAGGTTCGTCATGAGTGCCTCACGGAGTCGGTTGGTTTATTCCTCTGCTGACCTGAATGCGCGATCCTAGGCGGCGTGAAAGCCGTCCCACCAGGGAATCAGCGGATCAACTCGACGACGTGCCGGTGTTTCATCACCTGTTCCCGGTTGTTCACCTGGGCTTCGCCGGATCCGGGCAAATCGGGCAGCCGTGGCGGGGTCGCGGGCGTACGGCAAGAGTGGGCGTACGGCAAGAGTGGGCGCGTACGGCAAGAGCGGGTGGATCGATGAGGGATCCACCCGCTCAGGGGCCGGTGCGCCGCTCTCCGGCGCTCGCGCTCAGCGGCGTACCGCCTTGCGGAGCGCACGCGCCTGCCGCACCACCCGTCGCGCCGTGGCGTTGCGGGGCAGGAAGGCCAGCCGCTCCGGGATGCCGCCGGGCAGTCCGAGCGAGGTGAGCCGCTTGCGCTTGAAGTAGCGCTGGATGCGCGGGCCGTAGTAGTCGGAGAGATAGCGCTCCGCGGCCGGGCGCAGGGCCCAGTAGATCTGCGGCTGCTGGGTGAAGCCGACCGTGGTGATCAGATTGGTCAGCGTGTCCGCGGCGAGGGTGTCGCGCTTCTTCTTGGTGTCCAGGTCCGGCAGCAGCGCGTCGGCCAGGACGACGGGGACGCGGTTGCTGTTCTGGTACGGCGACAGCCGCTCCAGCAGCGGCTCGGTGCCGATACGGGCGACCGGCAGCTCGTAGAAGACGGAGGCCGTGAACAGCGCGGTCGAGAAGCAGCCGACCACCAGTGCGGGCGGGGCCTTCTCGTACAGCACCTCGGCGAGCACCGGTGTGTCCAGGAGGGTGAAGTCCACGCCGAGTTGGGCGGCCTCGGTCTCCAGGGCGCGGCTGTAGCGGGCCGGCGCGGTCGGGTGCGGCTTGAAGACGATGGAACGGTGCCCGCGGGCGACCGCCCCCCGCAGCATCCGCAGATGCAGGTCCTCCTCCTCCTGGGCGGAGAGGATGTTCAGCGCGGACAGATACTGGCCGAGGAGCAGCGCCGCGTTGTCGGGCAGGGCCGGCAACTCCGCGACGGTGCCGCCCAGCCGGCTCAGCACCTTCAGGAACGCGTCCGTCGGGACCACTTCTGCGGGCGCGTCGAACTCGGTCAGCAGCATCGGCGTCAGACCGGGCACCAGGTCCAGGTGCAGCAGCCGCCGCACGCGCGTGCCGACCAGCGGGTCGATCTTGTTGCGGGTGGGGCCGTAGCTCATCAGCCCGTCGGCGTAGACGTCGATGGGAGCCCCGAGGAACATCTGGGCCAGCGTCAGCGCCGGGCTGACCTGGATGGACTCCATGACCAGCTCCACCCGGTCGTCGCCCAGATCCCACAGCAGCCGCAGATAGCGCTCGAACAGGGGGAGGTCGTCGGGGCGCGGGGCCCAGGCCCCCGGGTGGAAGGGGTGGATGGCCTCGTTGAAGGACAGCACCCCGTCGAAGTGCTCGCGCAGCGTCGCGAAGCCCGGCATCTCGTCGACGGCGGGCGTGGTCTCGGGCGTCGCGGAGTTGTTGAACACCAGCAGCAGACGGCGGTCCGCCTCGGCGAAGCAGTCGGACTCGAGGGCGGCGGCCAGGGTGGCGGCGCCGTACAGCGTGGAGGCGCAGAAGATCTGGGTGGTACGAGGCATCAGGCGGCCGCCTTCGCTGTGGTGACCCGGCGCCGCAGCCGCCGCAGCTTGGAGGCACGGGTCAGGTCCATGGTGTCGAGTACGTCGCCGAGTGCGTCCTGCGGCATGCGCTTTATGGCCGCCGAGCTCATCACCCGCAGCCGCTTGGCCACGTCCGGCTCGAACTTGTCGATCTCCGAGAGGTGGTGGGCGATGATCGCGCAGTACGTCCGTACCGCCTTCGGCAGCAGCCGGTCGGCGTCGGCGTCCTTGGCGGTCTCCTCGACGACCTGGTCGAAGGCGCGGATGAAGTCGAGCTGGCGGACGTCGCCGATCTGCGTGAGGGAGGAGGCGACTCCACGCCGGTAGAAGACGCCGAGCAGGTTCACCACGGCGAACGACTCCGCCTCGCGGTGCAGCTTCCAGATCCACGGCCGGTCCTCGGCCGTGCGCAGGCCGTCGGTGAAGTGCAGCAGACCCCGGTCGAGCAGCCGGCGGTGGTAGGCGCCGGCCCAGGCGTAGGCGTAGTCCACCGAGGTCGTGCGGTCGGCGGGCAGGATCGCCTCGCGCGGGTTCATCACCTCGTTGCGCCGTCCGTGCGGGGCCCGGTGCACGGAACGGGCGCGGGCGGTGGCCTGCACATGGTCGGTGCGGATGAAGTCGCAGCCCAGCTCATCGATGGCCGCCACCAGCTCACCGATGTACCCCGGAGCGAGCCAGTCGTCGCCGTCGAGGAAGGTCAGATACTCGCCCGTCGCCGCGTCGAGGCCGGTATTGCGCGCGGTGGCGAGCCCGCCGTTCTCCTCGCGACGGATGTAACGCACCTGAGCGACATCCGACAGTTCGTCGGCCGCGCGTTCGAGAATGGCGGGCGTTTCATCTTTTGAATAATCGTCCACCAGGACGAATTCGATGTCGCGCCGCGCGTTCAGGCGAAGACTTCTGATGTTGTCCGGGGCGTATTGCTGCACGTTGTAGAACGGCACGATCACGGAAATCTTTGGCACCTGCGAAACCCTAAGAGGCGGCCCCGCAGCGGAACTTGCCGATGGCTGTACGGAGGGTGAACTCGATGTGTCGGAACGGTGCATCCCGTGTACTTTCTAGGCTTTGACGAGCCAGTTCGGCTTCCGGTGATGTTCTGTTAACTTTCCGTTGAGATGCGGTTGGGCCACAACTAGAAATTGCTTCCTAGCGTCTGTGTCGTGCCACTAAGTACAACGAAGCTCCCGCGGATCGCGGTACTCGCGGACTCGGACACCCGCTGGAAATGGGGTGCCCTGACCGCGGCCCGGATCGCTCCGGGCCCGTCCATCGAAGCCGGACCGCGGGGCGACACGCAAGTTGCCCCCACGGCCCCGGCCCTGGATGGGTTCCTGCTGCGCGGACGGTCCACACCCACGGCCCGCCAACTGGCGGAAGTGGGCGTGCGCACCGACTCCCTGCGGGAGGTCACGGCCGTCGAGTTCCTGCGCGCCATGGAGCAGGAGTCGTACGACATCGTCGTCCTCGCCCTCGTCGGCGGCGGCGTCCAGGCGATGCTGCACGGCCTCGGCCGGGTCTGGGAGGGTCTGGAGAAGCGTCCCGTCGTCGTCACCGGCTATGTCGGTGTCGTCTACGAGAAGCTCGCCGACGGCCTGCTGCTGCGGCACGGCGCGGACCTCGTCCTCGCCAACTCGCGCCAGGACGCCGACCGTTTCCGCGCCGTGTACGAGGGGGTCGGCGCCGATGCCTCGGCGGTCACCGAGGTGGCGCTGCCGTTCCTCGGCGGCAAGCCCTACTCCGGCGAGAACGACCCGTACACGGTCGTCTTCGCCGTGCAGCCCTCGGTCCCCGAGAGCCGCAAGGACCGTACGTACCTGCTGAACCGGCTGATCCAGCACGCACGCAAGCACCCCGAGCGCGAGGTGCTGCTGAAGCTCCGCTCCAAGCCGGGCGAGCACACCACGCACATCGAGGAATCGCCGTACCAGAAACTGGTGCAGGGCAAGGACGTGCCGGACAACTTCCGGCTCGTGTACGGCCACATGGGTGAGGTGCTCGACCGCACCGACCTGCTGGTGACCGTCAGCTCGACGGCCGCGCTGGAGGCGCTGCACCGCCGTATCCCCACGGTCGTCCTGACCGACCTGGGCGTGCGCGAGGTGCTCGGCAACCACCACTTCGTGGGCTCCGGCTGCCTCGCCTCCTGGGACCAGCTCGACGCGGGCCACCGGCCGGCGCCCGACGCGGAGTGGGTGGCCCGGCAGGGAGTCGCGGCGGACGGGGCGTACGAGACCGCCTTCGACGCGGCGCGGGAGCGGATCACCAAGCTGCTGGCCCGGTCCGGGGGGATGCCGCCCCTCACCCCGTACTACACGACCGTCACCGCCCCGGGCTATCTGCCCGGCATCCTCGCCCGCCACCACCTCGCCCCGGACGGCATTCCGCTGCCCGGAGCGCCCGCCGCCGACAAGGAGCCGGGCCCGGTGCG
This sequence comes from Streptomyces sp. SD15, assembly GCF_054462255.1. Taxonomy (NCBI): domain Bacteria; kingdom Bacillati; phylum Actinomycetota; class Actinomycetes; order Kitasatosporales; family Streptomycetaceae; genus Streptomyces; species Streptomyces sp. SD15. The sequence continues at coordinate 37,191 of NZ_JBTLMO010000037.1, forward strand.
CCAGATCGTGCGCCGCGCGGCCCGCGGCGCCTACCGCCACGGCGTGCAGCGCGTGGCCCCCGTGATCCGGCGGATGGGGGAGCTGTGAACGCCCCGAATCCCTCGCAAGGAGCCCAGAACATGTCCAACCCGGAAGCGGGCCAAGGCGCTTCGGTGCGCCGGGTGCTCGCGGTGATCCCCGCGCGCGGCGGCTCCAAGGGCGTGCCCGCGAAGAACCTCGCGCCCGTCGGCGGCGTCCCGCTGGTGGTGCGCGCCGTGCGCGAGTGCCGCGCCTCCCGGCTGGTGACGGACGTCGTGGTGTCCACCGACGACCAGGCCATCGCGGCCGCCGCCCGCCAGGCCGGCGCCGAGGTCGTGCTGCGGCCCGCCGCCATCGCCGGTGACACCGCCACCTCCGAGGCCGCCGTCCTGCACGCCATGAGCGCCCACGAGGCCCTGCACGGCGCGCCGGTCGACGTGGTCCTGCTCGTGCAGTGCACCAGCCCGTTCATCGTCCGCGAGGACATCGACGCGGTCGCCGCCGCGGTCGTCGAGAACGGCGCCGACACCGCGGTGGCCGTGGCGCCCTTCCACGGCTTCATCTGGCGGGACGCGGCCGACGCCCCGGCGGTCGTGGACGCCCAGGCCACCGCGGCCGTGGGCGAAGCGGTCGCCGCCGCCAACGCCGGCGTCACGGCGGGCGGCTACGGCGTCAACCACGACAAGTCCTTCCGCCCGCGCCGCCAGGACCGCCCCCAGGACCTCCTGGAGACCGGCGCCGCCTACGCGATGGACGCGGCGGGCTTCCGCGAGCACCAGCACCGCTTCTTCGGCCGTACGGAGCCGGTGCGCACCGACCCGGCCCGGGTGCTGGAGATCGACGACCCTCACGACCTCGCCCGCGCCCGGGCCCTCGCGCCGCTCTTCGACGCGGACCGGCCCGGCGCCCTCCCGACCGCCGACGACATCGACGCGGTCGTCCTCGACTTCGACGGCACCCAGACCGACGACAGGGTGCTGATCGACTCCGACGGAAAGGAGTTCGTCTCCGTGCACCGCGGAGACGGCCTCGGCATCGCGGCCCTGCGCAACAGCGGCCTGAAGATGCTGATCCTGTCCACGGAGCAGAACCCGGTGGTGGCCGCCCGCGCCCGGAAGCTCAAGCTCCCGGTGCTGCACGGCATCGACCGGAAAGACCTCGCACTGAAGCAGTGGTGCGAGGAGCAGGGCATCGCGCCTGAGCGCGTGCTCTACGTCGGCAACGACGTCAACGACCTCCCGTGCTTCGCCCTCGTCGGCTGGCCGGTGGCGGTCGCGAGCGCCCACGACGTCGTGCGCGGCTCCGCACGCGCGGTCACCACCCTCCCCGGTGGCGACGGCGCGATCCGAGAGATCGCCAGCTGGATCCTCGGCCCCTCTCTCGACTCCCTCGACAAGTAAGGAACGTTCCACCATGAGCACCAACTCCCGTCTGCGCACCTTCGGTTCGAAGACCGCCGGCCCCGGCCACCCGGTCTACGTCGTCGGCGAGATCGGCATCAACCACAACGGCGAGCTCGAGAACGCCTTCAAGCTGATCGACGCGGCCGCCGAGGCCGGCTGCGACGCCGTCAAGTTCCAGAAGCGCACCCCGGAGATCTGCACCCCGCGCGACCAGTGGGACATCGAGCGCGACACCCCCTGGGGCCGCATGACCTACATCGACTACCGCCACCGCGTGGAGTTCGGTGAGGACGAGTACCGCCAGATCGACGAGTACGCCAAGAGCAAGAACATCGACTGGTTCGCCTCCCCGTGGGACACCGAGGCCGTCGCCTTCCTCGAGAAGTTCGACGTCCCGGCCCACAAGGTCGCCTCCGCGTCGCTGACCGACGACGAGCTGCTGCGCGCCCTGCGCGCCACCGGCCGTACGGTCATCCTCTCCACCGGCATGTCGACCCCGAAGCAGATCCGCCACGCGGTCGAGGTCCTCGGCAGCGACAACATCCTGATGTGCCACGCCACGTCGACGTACCCGGCGCAGGCGGAGGAGCTCAACCTCCGCGTCATCAACACCCTCCAGGCCGAGTACCCGAACGTCCCGATCGGCTACTCCGGCCACGAGACGGGCCTGCAGACCACGCTCGCCGCGGTCGCCCTCGGCGCCACCTTCGTCGAGCGTCACATCACCCTCGACCGCGCCATGTGGGGCTCGGACCAGGCCGCCTCCGTCGAGCCGCAGGGCCTCACGCGCCTCGTCCGCGACATCCGCACCATCGAGGCCTCCCTCGGTGACGGCGTCAAGAAGGTCTACGAGTCCGAGCTCGGCCCGATGAAGAAGCTGCGCCGCGTCACCGGCGTCGTCGCGGAGGCGGAGATCGCCGCGGCCGCCGGCGAACCGCTCTCGGTCTGAACAGCGGTCTGAACACCTTACGAATCGGTCATACGTCGACACGGGACGGTCAAACGCCGATGAGCCCCCGCGCCGGTTCCACCGGCCCCCACACTCTCGCCTTCGTCGAGAGTCCGGTACAACTCCTGAACGTGCTGGAGTGGGCACACGTCCATGCCCACCAGCCCGAGCAGGACAGTGCTCCCGCGCCCGACGCGGGCCCGGCGGCAGCGGCCGCCGGACCGCCGGGCACCGGGAGTGCCAAGGCGACCGGCGCGGGGCTCACCCTTGTCGTCCTCTCTCCCATCGACCCGATGACCCGCGGCCAACTGCGCCGGATGGCCGAACTGGCCCGCGACGAGGGCTACGAGGTCCGCTGGGAGGAGGCGCGCGGCGGCACCACGGCGCCCTTCCACACGATCGGCGGCCTCGCCCCGCTGCTGCGCAAGGCTCACCGCATCGTGATGGGAGACCCCTTCTCCCGCTATGTACAGCTCCTTCTGACCATCACCCGCGCCCGCGACCTGGTCGTCGTCGACGACGGCACGGCGACGATGGAGTTCGTCGCCCAACTCGCCCAGGGTGAACGCCTGGTGCGCTGGCACCGGCGCGGCGGTCGACCCGGACCCCGCGACGTGCTCTTCGCCCCGGTCTCGGCCTCGGCCCGCCGCCGTCTCACCCCGACCCGGTCCCGTACGGTCCAGGTCTTCTCCTCCATGCCCATCGAATCGGCACCGGACGGCGTCCGTATCACCGCCAACGACTTCTCCTGGACCCGGGCCCGCTTCGGCCCACCGCGCCTCACCAAGGGCGCGGACCTGGTCGGCACGTCCCTCGTCGAGACGGGAGTGGTCGACGCGGACCGCTACCTGGAGGCGGTCCAAGCACTCGCCAAGACCCACGGCGCGACCCGCTACTTCGCCCACCGCCGCGAGGCCACCGACAAGCTCCACCGCCTGGCCGTGGAAACGGGGCTGGAGATCGTCCGCCCCGACCTCCCCCTCGAACTGATCGCCCGCCGTGGCCCCATCGGCCGCACGATCCTGAGCTTCCCGTCGACGGTCGTGCACACGCTGCCGTTGGCCCTGGCCGGAACCGAGGTCCGTGTCGCCGTCTGCGACATCGACCCCAGCTGGCTGACGGAGAACGCCTCGCCGAGGGCACAGGGATTCCTGTCCGGTGTCACGGGAACGGCCCGGGACGTACACCGGCTGTCGGGGGTGACTTCGGCGTAGCCCGCGCCCGCCGGCGTCTGGAGCGGTGGTCGACCGAGGGTGGTGTCCTCGGATCGGTACGCATGATCTCGTGTGATCTGTGGGACCGTGGAGTACGGGAACGGGCTCGGACACCCCGAGCGCTTCCCGGTGGGAATCCGCGGGCAGCCCCGGCGGATGGGATCGAGCGCCGCCCGACAGCCCGGACCAGGGGTTGACCGCGGCCGGACCAAGATCTAATCGCCAGGAAAGACAGGCGAGTGTACCCATCTCCACCGACAGCTATGCGTCGCGCGGCCAGATTATCTTCCCCTAACGGGCTGAACTTTTGTTGATCGTGGGTCAGTCGGCCGACCCGTCGCCCTACCCTTCAAAGGGTGAACCAATTGATGTCCCGAGAGCCTGAGGCCGACCTCCCCGGGGAAGCGCCGCTCCCCGGCACGCTGCCCGAGTCGCTGCGCGGCGAACTCATCGCATTCCGGCGCGACTTGCACATGTACCCGGAGCTCGGCAACCAGGAGTTCCGCACCACCGCGGCGCTCAAGGCGCGCCTCGAGCAGGCGGGCCTCAAGCCGCGGGTGCTCGACACCGGGACGGGGCTCATGTGCGACATCGGGCTCGACGGCAGCGAGTGGGCCGACGGCGCGCGGGACAGCGACGCGCGGGACAGTGACACGCGAGACGGCGGCGCGCGAGGCGGCCGTGAGTGGGTCGGCGGCCGCCGCATGCTCGCTCTGCGCGCCGACATCGACGCCCTGCCCATCCCGGACACGAAGAGTGACTGCGCGTACCGCTCGACCGTGCCCGACCGTGCCCACGCGTGTGGGCACGACGTGCATACGACCGTCGTGCTCGGCGCCGGGCTCGTGCTCGCCGAACTGCACCGGCAGGGCCGACTGCCGCGCCCTGTGCGGCTGATCTTCCAGCCCGCGGAGGAGGTACTGCCCGGCGGCGCCTCCGACGCGATCGAGTCGGGCGTCCTCGAGGGCGTCGGACGGATCATCGGCGTGCACTGCGACCCGAAGGTCGACGCGGGGCGCATCGGCTTGCGGTACGGCGCCATCACCTCCGCATGCGACCGGCTCGAAGTCGCACTCGACGGCGCCGGCGGCCACACCGCCCGCCCCCACCTCACCACCGACCTCGTCACCGCCGCCGCCCGCGTCGCCATCGACGTCCCCGCACTGGTCGCCCGCCGCACCGACGCGCGCAGTGGGCTGGCCGTGACCTGGGGGCGCATCGAATCCGGGCACACCTGCAACGTGATCCCGAACCACGCCGAGCTCTCCGGGACCGTGCGCTGCCTGGACCTCGCGGCCTGGCGGGCCGCGCCCGACCTCGTGCACGCGGCCATCGACGAGATCGCGAACCTGTACCGGGCGAAGTCCGAGATCAACTACATCCGGGGCGTCCCGCCGGTCGTCAACGACCCGGCCGTCACCGACCTGCTGCGCGACGCCATGACCGCCCGGCGCGGGGCGCACTCCATCGAGGACACCGAGCAGAGCCTGGGCGGCGAGGACTTCTCCTGGTACCTGGAGCATGTGCCCGGCGCGATGGCCCGGCTCGGTGTGCGCACGCCCGGCGAGCGCGTTCCCCGCGACCTGCACCAGGGCGATTTCGACGCGGACGAGTCGGCGATCACGGTGGGCGTGGAACTCTTCACCGCGGCGGCCCTGCTCGACGCCGACGTGTGAGGGCCGGACGGGCGGGCGGCGGGCGGGACACTCGCCACCGCTCACCCCGTCACGTATACCGCGCCCTTCGCACACGGATCGTCACCGCCGCGGCAAGTGTTCTGTCCGCACATGCGCCTTTCGGTCCCATGGTTCACAGGGACGTAACCGGCCATCGGCACGAATGGATAACGGCCAGGCGAAACCCCGTTCCCTGAACTGTCTACGCGCGTTAATGTGCGCCGAACTCAGCACCCACTGCGGGGCTTTGGAGAATGGGGAACCTTCAGATGCGTCGGATATCCAGACTGACACGCGTCGCGGTGGGGGTCGCGTCGCTTGCACTCGCGGCCACGGCCTGCGGCGGCACCAGCGACGAGGCGGGCGACGACAGCAGCAGCGCGAGCAGCGCAGGCAAGGGTCTCGCCATCGCGTACGACATCGGCGGCAAGGGCGACCAGTCCTTCAACGACGCGGCGTACGCGGGCCTGGAGAAGGCGAAGACGGAGTTCGGTTACGACACCGAAGACATCGAGCCCACCGACGGTGAGACCGACGCCGACAAGGAGCTGCGTCTCTCCTCGCTGGCCAAGCAGGGCTACAACCCGGTCATCGGCATCGGGTTCGCCTACGGCCCCGCGCTGGAGGCGGTCGCCAGCAAGTACCCGGACACCACCTTCGGCATCGTGGACTCGGTGGTCGAGGGCGACAACGTGGCGTCCCTGGTCTTCGCCGAGCAGGAGGCCTCGTACCTCGCCGGTGTCGCCGCCGCCAAGGCCACCAAGACCAACACGGTCGGCTTCGTGGGCGGTGTGGACATTCCGCTCATCCACAAGTTCGAGGCGGGCTACAAGCAGGGTGTCGAGGACACCAACTCCAAGGTCAAGGTCATCTCGCAGTACCTGACGCAGACCGCCGAGGAGGGTGGCTTCTCCAGCCCGGACAAGGGCAAGGCCGCCGCCGAGGGCCAGATCGAGAAGAAGGCCGACGTCGTCTACCAGGCCGCCGGCCTGTCGGGCCAGGGTGTGATCGAGGCCGCCGCCAAGGCGAAGGTCTGGGCGATCGGTGTCGACTCCGACCAGTACCAGCAGGAGGCGCTGGCCGCGCACAAGGACTACATCCTGACCTCCGCGCTCAAGGACGTCGGTGGCGCCGTGTACTCGCTCGCCAAGTCCGTCAAGGACGGCAAGCCGCTGACCGGTACGCAGACCTTCGACCTGAAGGTGGACGGCGTCGGTCTCGCCGACAGCAACCCGAAGATGGCGGAGATCTCCGGCCTCGCCGACGCCGTGGCCAAGGCCAAGGCGTCCATCATCGACGGCACGATCAAGGTCAAGACCGAGTAGTCGAGCGGCGAACGCAGTCACCACGCAGTCACGCGGAGCGGGCGGGTACCCAAGGTGCCCGCCCGCTCTCGTGTCCGGCAGCTTTCGTGCCCGCCCGCTCGCGCGCCCTGCCGCTTTCGTGCCCCCTGGGCAGGGTCACCCACAGCCACCGGATCTTTGCGGTCGGCAAGCCTTTGTCCGGCGGACGCGTGTCGTCGGGCACAGCCGCATAACAAGGTGGACAGAAGGGGTTTTCTAGTTGGTCTACGCGCGTTAATCTGCGGCGAAGCCAGCGCCGAAATCGTACCGTCAGGCGCTTGTACGACAGGAGCACAACACATGCGCCGGGTTCCCCGCATCGCGCTCGCAGGCGCCGCGACCGCGTCTTTCGCCCTCGTTCTGTCCGCCTGTGGCGGCACCTCGACCTCCGCCGGCTCGTCGGACTCGAAGGCGGACCTGGGTCTCGCCATCGCGTACGACATCGGCGGCAAGGGCGACCAGTCCTTCAACGACGCGGCGTACGCGGGTCTGGAGAAGGCGAAGACGGAGTTCGGTTACGAGACCGAAGACGTGGAGCCCACGGACGGCGAGACGGACGCGGACAAGACGCAACGCCTGGTCTCGCTGGCCAAGAAGGGCTACAACCCGGTCATCGGCATCGGCTACGCCTACGGGCCGGCCATCAAGGAGGCCGCGGAGAAGTACCCCGACACCACCTTCGGCATCGTCGACGACTCCACGGTCGAGTCGGCGAACGTCGCGGACCTCGTCTTCTCCGAGGAGGAGGCCTCGTACCTCGCCGGTGTCGCCGCGGCCAAGGCCACCAAGACGAACACGGTCGGCTTCGTGGGCGGTGTGGACGTTCCGCTGATCCACAAGTTCGGGGCGGGCTTCGAGCAGGGCGTCAAGGACACGAACCCCAAGGTCAAGGTTCTGTCGCAGTACCTGACGCAGACCGCCGAGGAGGGTGGCTTCTCCAGCCCGGACAAGGGCAAGACGGCCGCCGAGGGCCAGATCGAGAAGAAGGCCGACGTCGTCTACGCGGCGGCCGGTCTGTCCGGTCAGGGTGTCATCGAGGCCGCCTCCGCCAACAAGGTGTGGGCGATCGGCGTCGACTCCGACCAGTACCAGCAGGAAGCGCTGAGCGCGTACAAGGACTCCATCCTGACCTCCGCGACCAAGGACGTCGCCAAGGCGGTCTACAGCCTTGCGAAGTCGGTCGAGGACGGCAATCCCGAGACCGGTATCGTTCGGGGCGACCTGAAGTCCGGTGAGGTCGGCCTCGCCGACTCCAACCCTGAGTTCAAGAGCAACACCGCTGTCCAGGAAGCCGTCGCGGCGGCCAAGGAAAAGATCATCAGCGGCGAGATCAAGGTCAAGTCCAGCTGACGAGCAAGACCTCAGGACCGCTGAGCGGCTCCGGGGAAGTTCAGGTGGGTCCTTCGGGGCCGCCCGCTCTTCCCCGGAGCCGCTTAGTAACCGCGGGGTTACGTCCGCTCAACGGGATGCGGGGAGCCTGGCTCTCCGTATCCCGTTCTCGCGGCGCGTCGCCCCTTATGTTGCCGTAGGGGCGCTACGCGCGTAGACGACCCCCTTTCCCTTCAGGAGAGTGCGCCATCAACGCGTCCAGCAGCCCTCCGGCCGGCGCGGTCAACGGTCAGGTGACCGCAGTCGAACTCGCCGGGATCACCAAGCGATTCCCCGGCGTCGTGGCCAACCACGACATCCACCTCAGCGTCCGCCAGGGCACCGTCCACGCCCTCGTCGGCGAGAACGGTGCCGGCAAGTCGACGCTGATGAAGATTCTCTACGGCATGCAGAAGCCGGACGAGGGCACCATCGCCGTCGGCGGCGAGCAGATCACCTTCTCGTCGCCCGCCGACGCCATCGCACGCGGCATCGGCATGGTCCACCAGCACTTCATGCTCGCCGACAACCTCACCGTCCTGGAGAACGTCGTCCTGGGCAGCGAGAAGCTGTACGGCATCGGCGCCAAGGCCCGCCGCAAGATCATGGAGATCTCCCAGCGTTACGGTCTCGGCGTGCGCCCCGACGTCCTGGTCGAGGACCTCGGCGTCGCCGAACGGCAGCGTGTGGAGATCCTCAAGGTCCTCTACCGCGGCGCCCGCATCCTGATCCTGGACGAGCCCACCGCCGTACTCGTGCCGCAGGAGGTCGACGCGCTCTTCGACAACCTGCGCGAGCTGAAGGCCGAGGGTCTGTCGGTCATCTTCATCTCGCACAAGCTGGGCGAGGTCCTGTCGGTCGCCGACGACATCACGGTCATCCGACGCGGTACGACGGTCGGCACGGCCGTTCCGTCCGAGACCACCCCGCGTCAGCTCGCCGAGCTGATGGTGGGCAGCGAGCTGCCCACCCCGGAGACCGCCGAGTCCACCGTCACCGACAAGCCGGTCATCGAGGTCAAGCGCCTCACGGCCTTCGCCAGCGGCCACGCCTCCCTCGGCGAGCTCGCCGAGCCGACGGCGGACAGCGGCCTGGTCACGGAGGACACGGCCGAGACCGCCGCCGCGGTGCGGCGCGTCCTCGACGACGTCACCTTCACCATCCACGCGGGCGAGGTCATGGGCATCGCCGGCGTCGAGGGCAACGGCCAGACCGAGCTCATCGACGCGCTGATCGGCCTCAAGCGCGCCGCCTTGGGCTCCGTCTCCTTCCTCGGTGAGGACATCACCGCCTGGTCCACCCGCAAGCGCCGCGAGGGCGGCATCGGCTACATCCCCGAGGACCGCCACCGCCACGGCCTGCTCCTGGAGGCCCCCCTCTGGGAGAACCGCATCCTCGGCCACGTCACCGAGAAGCCCAACGCGAAGGGCATCTGGATCGACATCAAGGGCGCCCAGGAGGACACCAAGCGGATCGTCAAGGAGTACGACGTCCGCACCCCCGGCATCGACGTCACCGCGGCCTCCCTGTCCGGCGGCAACCAGCAGAAGCTGATCGTCGGCCGGGAGATGAGCCACAAGCCGCGCTTCCTGATCGCCGCCCACCCCACCCGCGGTGTGGACGTCGGCGCACAGGCCCAGATCTGGGACCAGATCCGTGAGGCCCGCCGCGAGGGTCTCGCCGTCCTGCTGATCTCCGCCGACCTGGACGAGCTGATCGGGCTGTCCGACACCCTGCGGGTGATCTACAACGGCAAGTTGGTCGCGGACGCAGACCCCGCCACCATCACCCCGGAGGAGCTCGGCTCGGCCATGACCGGCGCCGCCACCGGACACCTGGAGAACGAAGAGCTCGCCGAACAGGTGGAGCTCGAAGAACAATCCGAAACCCCCGACGCCCCGGATGCCCCGGAAGACGAGGCCCGCTGATGAAGAAGTTCGACAAGGAGCGCCTGCTCCTCGCGGTGGCCGGGCCGGTCATCGCGCTCGTCGTGGCCGTGGCGCTGACCTCGGTCGTGCTGATCGCCTCGGGCAAGAACCCGATCGAGCCGTACACGATCATGTTCGAGCAGGCCACGTTCTCCGACATCCAGGTCCTGATCATCAACCAGGCCTCGATGTACTACATCGCGGCGCTCGCGGTGGCCATCGGCTTCCGGATGAACCTGTTCAACATCGGTGTGGACGGGCAGTACCAGCTCGCCGCCATGATGGCCGCGGTCGTCGGCGCCCATGCCGCGCTGCCGGCGGTCCTCCAGGTCCCGCTGCTGATCCTGACCGCGGTCCTCACCGGCGCGTTCTGGGCCGGCATCGCCGGTGTCCTCAAGGTCACCCGCGGCGTCAGCGAGGTCGTCGCGACGATCATGCTGAACGCGATCGCGACCTCCCTCATCGCCTACCTGTGGCTGCCCGACGTCTTCGGCGTCAAGGTCGGCAACAACAACACCACCGGCGAGATGCACGAGTCCGGCTGGGTGCCCGGCTTCGACATGGGTGAGGCCGGCGAGATCTACGGCCTCGTCGTCCTCGCGGCGCTGCTCGGCATCGGCTACTGGGTCGTCCTCAACCGCACCCGCTTCGGCTTCGACCTGCGCGCCTCGGGCGCCTCGGAGACCGCCGCCGCGGCCAGCGGTGTGAACCCCAAGCGCATGGTGCTCACCGCCATGCTGGTCTCCGGCGGTCTGGCCGGCCTCGCGGGCCTGCCGATCCTGCTCGGCGACTCGCACACGTACAACCTGAACTTCCCGACCGGCATCGGCTTCCTGGGCATCGGCATCGCCCTGCTCGGCCGCAACAGCCCCACGGGCATCGCCTTCGCGGCCCTGCTGTGGGCCTGGCTCGACAAGGCGTCCCAGGACCTCGACTACCAGGGCTACGACAAAGAGATCGCGGTCATCATGCAGGGCCTGATCGTGATCGCGGTCGTCGTCTCGTACGAGGCCGTACGCGAGTGGGGTCTGCGCCGCCAGCAGCGCCGCGTCGGCGCGGAGCTGGCCGCCGGCCACGTCCTCGGCGCCTCCTCTGACAACAACACCGAGAAGGAGGTGGCGGGCCGATGACCACCGCAACCGACGTCAAGCAGCCCAAACTGCGATCCGCGGCACCCGGCGGCCGCCGGCTGACGCTCCCCGTCCTTCTGCTGGTCATCGCCGGCGGTCTGGCGCTGACCTCCCTCGTCCGCATCATCACCGGCGCCGACGGCATCACCAACGTCAGCCAGATGTCCACCGCGCTCCAGCTGGCCGTCCCGATCGGCCTGGCCGGTCTCGGCGGTCTGTGGGCCGAACGCGCGGGCGTCGTCAACATCGGCCTCGAAGGCATGATGATCCTCGGCACCTGGTTCGGCGCCTGGGCCGGCTACCAGTGGGGCCCGTGGACCGGCGTCCTCATCGGCATCATCGGCGGCTGTATCGGCGGTCTGCTGCACGCGATCGTCACCGTCACCTTCAACGTCAACCACATCGTCTCCGGTGTGGCCATCAACATCCTCGCGCTCGGCGCCACCCGCTACCTCGCGCCGCTCGCCTTCGAAGGCGTCCAGGGCGGCTCGGCCAAGCAGTCCCCGCCGGTCGACTCGCTCGGCCACTTCACGGTGCCAGGACTGTCCGACTGGCTCACCACCCTCAATTCCAAGGGCTGGTTCTTCCTCTCGGACATCGCGGGACTGCTCGGCGGCCTGGTCACCAACGTCTCCTGGCTGACCCTCATCGCCGTGGCACTGATCCCCGCCACCTGGTGGATCCTGTGGCGCACCGCGTTCGGCCTGCGGCTGCGGTCCTGTGGTGAGAACCCGGTCGCGGCCGAGTCGCTCGGCGTCAACGTCTACAAGTACAAGTACCTGGCCGTGATCATCTCCGGCGGTCTGGCCGGCCTCGGCGGCGTCTTCCTCTCCATCGTCGCCAACCCCTTCTACCTGGAGGGCCAGACCAGCGGTCGCGGCTACATCGGTCTCGCCGCGATGATCTTCGGCAACTGGATGCCGGGCGGGCTCGCCATCGGCGCCGGTCTGTTCGGCTACACCGACAGCCTCAACCTGCGCGGTGGCTCCGAGAACGTCCACGCGCTGCTGCTGCTCGGCGCCATCCTGCTGGTCATCGGCGCGGTCTGGCTGGTGATCCGGAAGAAGTACGTGCCCGCCGTGATCACCCTGGTCATCGGCGTGCTGGTGTTCCTCTGGTACGCCCTCACCAACGAGGTCCCCAACCAGGTCGTCTCCGCCACCCCGTACGTCATCACGCTGCTCGTCCTCTCCCTGTCCGCCCAGCGTCTGCGGATGCCCAAGGCGGACGGTCTGCCGTACCGGAAGGGGCAGGGCAAGTGACCTCCGCCGACGAGGGCCGCGACGCCGTCGACTGGGACGCCCTGCGGGAGCTCGCGCGGGACGCCATGTCCCGTGCGTACGCCCCGTACTCGGGCTACCCCGTCGGTGTCGCGGCGCTCGTCGACGACGGCCGGACCGTCTCCGGCTGCAACGTCGAGAACGCCTCGTACGGGCTCGGGCTGTGCGCCGAGTGCGGTCTGGTCTCCCAGTTGCAGAACACCGGGGGCGGCAGGCTGACGCACTTCACCTGCGTCGACGGGCGGGGCGAGATCCTCGTGCCGTGCGGGCGCTGCCGTCAGCTGCTGTTCGAGTTCGGCGGGCCCGAACTGCTCCTGGAGACCCCGGCCGGAATCCTGCCGCTCTCCGAGATGCTGCCGCAGGCCTTCGGGCCGGAGCATCTGACCCAGTAACTCCCGTGCGGCCCCTCCTTACGACTGACGACCGACGACCGACGACTGACGACTGACGAGCGTCGAGTGTCGATCGGCTCGGAGGGGCCGCGCATTTTCGGAAGCCTTCGGAAGGAAAGCCATGGCCATGGACGCCGTCTCCGTCATCCGCACCAAGCGGGACCGCGGTGAGCTCAGCGACGCGCAGATCGACTGGGTCATCGACGCGTACACCCGCGGCGAGGTCGCCGACTACCAGATGGCCGCCCTCAACATGGCGATCCTGCTCAACGGCATGAACCGTCGTGAGATCGCCCGCTGGACCGCCGCGATGATCGCCTCGGGCGAGCGTATGGAGTTCTCCTCGCTGTCCCGCCCGACCGCCGACAAGCACTCCACGGGCGGCGTCGGCGACAAGATCACGCTTCCGCTCGCGCCCTTGGTGGCGGCGTGTGGCGCGGCGGTCCCACAGCTGTCCGGGCGCGGCCTCGGCCACACCGGCGGCACGCTCGACAAGCTGGAGTCGATCCCCGGCTGGCGCGCGCTGCTGTCGAACGAGGAGATGCTGCACGTCCTCGACACCACCGGCGCGGTGATCTGCGCGGCGGGCGACGGCCTGGCTCCCGCGGACAAGAAGCTGTACGCGCTGCGCGACGTGACGGGAACGGTGGAGGCGATCCCTCTCATCGCTTCCTCCATCATGTCCAAGAAGATCGCCGAGGGCACCGGCTCGCTGGTCCTGGACGTGAAGGTCGGCACCGGCGCCTTCATGAAGACCATCGAGGACGCCCGTGAACTCGCCTCCACGATGGTCGGCCTCGGCACCGACCACGGCGTCAAGACGGTCGCGCTCCTGACCGACATGTCGACGCCGCTGGGCCTGACGGCGGGCAACGCCCTGGAGGTCCGCGAGTCGGTGGAGGTCCTGGCGGGCGGTGGCCCGGCCGACGTCGTCGACCTCACCATCGCCCTGGCCCGCGAGATGCTGGACGCGGCGGGCGTGAAGGACGCCGACCCGGCGAAGGCGCTCGCCGACGGTTCCGCGATGGACGTCTGGCGCCGCATGATCGCGGCCCAGGGCGGCGACCCGGACGCCGAGCTGCCCACGTCCCGCGAGCAGCATGTGGTGACGGCCCCGTCCTCCGGTGTCCTGACCCGCCTCGACGCGTACGACATCGGCATCGCCGCCTGGCGCCTGGGTGCCGGACGCGCCCGCAAGGAGGACCCGGTGCAGGCCGCCGCGGGCGTCGAACTGCACGCCAAGCCGGGCGACACCGTCACCGCGGGCCAGCCCCTCCTGACCCTCCACACGGACACCCCGGAGCGCTTCGAGTACGCCCTCGAGTCGGTGGACGGCTCGTACGACATCGCGGCGGCGGGCACGGACTTCACGGCCACGCCGGTCGTGCTGGAACGTATCGCCTGAGCTGCGCTTCTCCCTTTCGGGTGAACGGGATCGGTGGACCGCCGCCGGTCCCGTTTCGGCGTGCTGGAGTCGGTGACGCACCGATAGGAGACCTCCGTGAGCGCATTCACTGTCAGCGAGGACCCCGACCAGAGCTGGGACGACCTCGTCCGGTTCTGGGAGGAGATGGAATGGCCTGAGGGCAGCAAGGTGGAGATCGTCGAGGGGATCATCACGGTGGCACCTGCTCCCGCGTGCCGCCACCACGTGATCGCGGCATGCATCCAGCGCCGCCTCTACTCCGTGATCCCCGAGGACTGGGGAGTCTTCCAGAGGCTGGCCATCGTCGTGCCGCCGCGCCTGGGCATGCTCATGCCGGACATCGTGGTGGCTCCGCTGCGGGAGGGCACGGGGACGGACACCCACATTCCGGCCGCCCTGGCCGAACTCGTCGTCGAGGTCACCTCCAAGTCCAACGCTCGCCACGACCGCATCAGCAAACCGGCCACTTACGCCACCGCGGGCATCCCGCTCTACCTCCTCGTCGACCGCTGGGCGCCCGAAGGCCCCACCGCGACGCTCTACGGAGAACCGAAGGGCGAGGTCTACCGCCCGCTCAGCACCGCAAAGTTCGGCGAGGCCATCAAGCTCCCCGCCCCCTTCGACCTCGTCATCGACACCGGTGAGTTCCCCGCCGAGTAACGGCAGACCACGCCCCGGCCGCCCCCTCCGATGAGTTCCGCGCCCCCGGTCGGTCTACTGACCGTGGACGCCAAGGAACCCGCCGTACTCGTGCTGCCCGGCCCCGTCGCCCGTGACGAGGTGCCGAGGCTCTGCGACGACGTGCGGGCGCGGCTGGAAGCGACCCGGGCCGGGGTCGTCGTCTGCGATGTCGCGGGGCTCGGGCCGCCCGGTCTGGGCACGGTCGACGTGCTGGCCAGGATGGAGCTGGCCGCACGGCGGGCCGGGGGCCGCATACGTCTGCGCGACCCCGCCCCGCCCCTGCGCGCCCTACTCGATCTGGTGGGCCTCCGCTTCGAGATGGAGGGGCAGGCCGAAGAGTGGGAACCAGCGCTTGGTGTCGAGGAAGCAGTGGAACCCGGTGATCCGGCCGCCTGAGATCTCCAGGGCCTGAATCGCCCAGGCGCTGAAGCCGCCCTCGGGGTCCGGCTTGTAGTGCGCGAAGCCCGGCAGACCGTTCACCGACACCGGCCGCAGGCGCGAGCCCGCGCAGGAGGCGCCCAGCGTCGTCATGAAGCCGGTGATGTCGGCCGTGCCGCGCAGCCACAGGTCGAACGGCGGCATCGTCATGACCGCGTCCTCGTGGAGCAGCGCCGTCAGCGCCGCCATGTCGTACCCCTCGAACGCGGCCACGTACCGCTCCAGGAGCTTCTGCTGTTCCTCGTCGAGCGGGTCGGAGACGGCGCCCTCGGTGCCTTCGCTCTCCGCGAGGGTCGCGCGGGCCCGCTGGAGCGCGCTGTTGACCGAGGCGACCGAGGTGCCGAGCAGCTCGGCGACCTCGCTCGCCTTCCACGCGAGGACCTCGCGCAGGATGAGCACGGCCCGCTGCTTGGGCGGCAGCTGCTGCAGGGCGGCCATGAAGGCGAGGCGCACCGACTCCTTGGCCACCGCCGCCTCGGCCGGGTCGCTGATCGTCGGCAGTACGCGGGCGTCGGGCATCGGCTCCAGCCAGGTGTTGTCCGGGCGCGGGGTGAGGGCCGCCTGGGCCAGCGGCGAGGGGCCGGTCAGATCCATCGGACGCGCCCTCTTGTTGCCCGCGTTCAGCATGTCCAGACACACGTTCGTCGCGATGCGGTACAGCCAGGAGCGGATCGACGAGCGGCCCTCGAACTTGTCGTAGCTCCGCCAGGCGCGGACCATCGTGTCCTGCACCGCGTCCTCCGCCTCGAAGGAGGAGCCGAGCATCCGATAGCAGTACCCGGTCAGCTCGATCCGGTGCTTCTCCAGTCGGACGTCCAGGTCTGTCGTCGTCGCCGTACCGTCGCTCATGGCCAACCCACCCCTGTGGCTTTCCCGTCGCACCGCCTTGCCGGCGCGTCTTTGCGCCAGCACTTCGGAAGCTACCGCAGCCCACTGACAATGGCCCCCGGAGTGGCAAAAAGCGCAGGTCAGACCAGTTGCTTCACGGACATGAGCAGATGCCGATGCCCTGCGCCCGGCTCAGCACCGGATGCGGTCCCGGCCTCACTGAGCAGCGCCCGTTGCCCCGGCCCCAACAGCTCCACCCGTACCCGCGGCGCCTCGAAGGAGTTCAGGGCGTCCAGCAGATACGCCGGGTTGAAGGCCACCGTCACCTCGTCCGCGCCGGTCAGCGTGGCCGACAGCCGCTGGGAGGCCACGTCGTCGGCGTAACCGGCGCGCAGCAGCACGGATCCCCCCTCGGCGCCGGAGAAGTCCAGCCGCACCGGACTGTTCTCCTCGGCGACCACGGCCACCCGCCGCACGGCCTCCGCCAGCGCCCCGCACTCCACCTCCGCGACCGCCGCGTCCGGCACCGAGAACAGCGAGCCGTGCCGCGGCAGCCGCCCCTCCATCAGCCGCACGGCCGTGCGCATCGACCCGCCCTCGAAGCCGATCATGCCGCTCATGCCGCCACCCGCAGGGGTGAACCCGATGCGTACGTCACCGCAGCGGGCCAGCGAGCGGGCGATCTCGTGCAGCCGCCGCGCGGGCAGCAGCGCCTCCACTGCCTCGTCGAGAGCCGCTTGCGGCTTCCAGGGCAGGGTGCGCACCGCGTACCGGTAACGGTCCGACGCGGACAGCGTCATCTCCTCGCCGGACAGGCGCAGTTGTACGCCGGTGAGAACCGGCAGGGTGTCGTCGCGCCCGGCGGCCACGGCGACCTGGGACACGGCGGTCGCGAACGCGGCGGCGTCCACGGTGCCCCGCGGCTCGGGCGGCACGGGCAGCACGGGGTACTCGTCCGTGGGCAGCGTCGACAGCCCGAACCGGGTGCCGCCCGCCTCCACCGTGAACCGTGAGCCCTCCACCGCGCAGTTCACCGGCCCCTCGGGCAGGACCCGGCAGATGTCCAGCAGCCTGCGGCCCAGGACGAGCACCTGCCCGGCCGCCCCCGTCTCGGCGTCGGTCTCGATGCGGGCCGCCGCCTCGAAGTCGAACCCGGAGATGCTCAGCCGCCCCCGACCGGCCTCCAGGAGCAGTCCGCCCAGCACCGGTACGGGTGAGCGCGCGGGCAGCGTACGGGCCGCCCAGGCCACGGCTTCGGCGAAGTCGCCGCGATCGGTCCGGAACTCCATGAACAATCCCCCTGCTCGGGCCAGTTGATCGAGCGGAGGTTATGCGCCACCGCTGACAACGGGCTCCGACCAGGGGGAACGTACGAGCCGAAGGGCAGGTCTCAGTGCGCCAGCGCCGGCTTGCTCCGGGCCTGCACCCGCGCCGCGTGCGACCCGAACACCGTGATCGACACGACGCCGAGGACCGCGAGCAGTCCGAGCGTCACCGTGCCGGCCCAGCCGCCCGCGTGGAAGGCGACGGCGCCGAGGGTGCTGCCGGCGCTGGAGCCGATGTAGTAGGCGGACTGGTAGAGGGCGGACGCCTGTGCGCGGCCCTGGGTGGCGGTGTGGCTCACCGACGACGAGGCGACCGCGTGGCCCGCGAAGAAGCCCGCGGTGATCAGGACCAGACCGAGCAGGACCAGTATCAGCGAGTCGGCCAGCGACAGGATCAGACCGGCGGTGGTCGTGCCGCCCGCCAGGTACAGGGAGCCGCGGCGGCCCAGCCGGGCGACCAGCGTGCCCGCCGTGGACGCCGAGACCGTACCGACCAGATAGACCAGGAAGATCGAGCCGATGATGCCCTGGGGGAGGGAGAACGGGGCGTCGGTCAAGCGGTAGCCGATCACCGTGTAGACCCCGCCGAAGACCGTCATGAACAGCGCGCCGATGGCGTACAGACGGCACAGCAGCGGGTTCGCGAGGTGTTCGCGGACCGTGCGGGCCAGCACCCGCGGCCGCAGCGAACCCGGCGTGAAGTGCTTCGGCGCGGGCAGCAGCAGCCGGAAGGCCACCGCGCAGGCCACGGCGATCGCCCCGATCGTGCCGACGGCCACCCGCCAGCCCCACTCCTGCGCGACCCAGCCGGTGATGACCCGGCCGCTCATCCCGCCGACGCTGTTGCCCGCGACGAACAGACCGATCGCGGTGATCAGCGCCTTGGGCCGGACCTCCTCGGCCAGATACGCGGTCGCCGACGCCGGAAGTCCGGCGAGGGCCGCGCCCTGGATCGCCCGCAGCGCCACCAGCGCGCCGATCGACGGGGCGAAGGGGACAAGGATGCCGACGCCCACCGCGACCGCCAGCGACGCCGTCATGACCGTACGCCGTCCGAACCGCTCCGAAAGGGCGCTCATCGGCAGGACGAACAGGGCCAGTGCGCCCGTCGCGGCCGACACCGTCCAGCTCGCCTCGCTCGCGGTGACCCCGAAGTCCGAGGAGACGAGTGGGAGGAGGGCCTGGGTGGAGTAGAGGAGCGCGAAGGTCGCGACACCCGCGAGGAAGAGGGCGAAGCTCATCCGGCGGTAGCCGGGCCCGCCCGGGGCCATACGGGAGTCGACGACAGGGACGGAGGCGGTGACGGAAGCGGTGGCGCCCACGGTGGTGGACGCCCCGGTACTGGCGGAAGGCATGCTTCGAACCTAAGGACCCGCCGCTCATCCGTCCAATGCATGGAAACGCCATAATCGTTCCCATGGCGCATCAGCAGAGGTCACAGGCTCACCTGTCACCGTCCAGTGACACAGAAGACATTGTCGCGGTGCTTGCTCCACGCCTCGCGTACTTCGCCGGGGTCGCCCGCACCGAGCACGTCACGAGGGCCGCGCAGGAGATGCAGGTCCCGCAGTCGACGCTGTCGCGGGCCATGGTCCGGCTCGAACAGGACCTGGGCGTGGACCTGTTCGCTCGCCGTGGCCGTACGGTCTCCCTCACTCCCGCGGGCCGTACGTTCCTCGCCTCCGTCGAACGCGCCCTCGCCGAGATCGAGCGCGCCGCCGACGAGGTGCGCGCGGACGCCGACCAGGCCACCGGCAAGGTCGCGTTCGGCTTCCTGCACACCATGGGGTCGGAAACGGTCCCCGGGCTCATCCGCGCCTTCCGCGCCGACCACCCCCGCGTCCGCTTCAGCCTCGTCCAGAACTACGGCGAGGCGATGCTGGAGGGGTTGCGCTCGGGAGAGCTGGACCTGTGTCTGACCTCGCCGGTACCGGACGCGCCCGACCTGGTGGGCCGCCGCCTCGACGAACAGAAGCTCCGGCTCGTGGTCCCGGCCGACCACCGTCTCGCCGCCCGTAAACGGATCCGGCTCGCCGAGGCCGCCGACGAGACGTTCGTGACCCTCGAGCCCGGCTACGGTATGCGCCGCATCACCGACGACCTCTGCCAGGAGGCCGGCTTCAAGCCGCGGATCGCCTTCGAGGGGGAGGAGGCGGAGACGCTACGAGGCCTGGTCGCCGCCGGTCTCGGGGTCGCCCTCCTGCCGCCGCCGGCCGTCGCCCGCCCCGGAGTCGTCGAACTGACGGTGACCGCCCCGCGCGCGGTGCGCGAGATCGGCGTCGCCTGGCTCGACGGCCACCCGGACACGCCACCCGTGGCCGCCTTCAAGAAGTTCCTGCTGTCGAGAAGGGGCCACCTGCTCCCGGACTGACGGCGCCGGGAGCGCCCCGCGGGGGAGCGGGGCCGTGACCGGGCGCGGCTCCGCCGCGTGGGCGCGACCGTCCCCCACGAACCGCAGAAGACGCACGACTCAGCGACGCGACGCCTTCCCGAACCCGGAGGCGAGCGGCATCCGCAACCCCAACGGCGGCGGTGCCGCGAACGCGTCCTCGACCGGGCGCGCGAAGTCACGCCCGAACAGCGCGCCCATGACGAAGTCCTCGGCCAGCGCGTGGACTTCGGACCGGTACTGGTGCAGCCCGTGCCCGTCGGAGTGGACCTCGAAGCGGCAGATGTCGCGGTGGGACTTCTTGGCGCGCGCCGCGAGCCGGAAGGACAGCTCCGGGTCGGTGCGCTCGTCGTTGGTGCCGTGCACGATCAGCACGCGTCGCCCGGCGAGCTGTTTCACCGGTTCGGGTGGCGCCGCCACGTCCGCCTCGGGCAGCCAAGGTGCGAGCGCCAGCACCGAGTTGACGGCGCTGTGCCCGGCCGCGCGCAGCGCCGCCCGGCCTCCCATGTTCACCCCGACGAGGCACACCGGGACGTCTCCATAGCGGCGTACGACCTCGTCGGCGGCCCAGGACGCGTCGCCCGCGAGATGCGCCTCGCTGCCGTTCCAGCCGCGATAGCGGTAGTGCACCACGTGGCCGACCAGGCCTTCCGTGCGCCCCGCGCGCGTGAGACGGCGCCCCAACGTCCTTACGGAGGCGGCCGACAGCATGGGGGAGGGCCTGCGGGCGGAGATCTCGTCGCCGCCGGGGAGCAGCAGAACCACTCCGCTGACCGCCGTCGGCTCGGTGCCGAGCGCCTTCCCCAGCCGTGTCCTGCGAACCGGCGTCGCTTGCGTTGCCATGTCAGAACAGTGTCAGAAGTGGTGGTGTACGCCACCCGTCCGCAGGGTCACCGTTACATATCGACGGATCGGCGCGACAGGAGATCTACGCGCGTAGGGGCTACAGTGCGAAAATGACGAGCCAGATCCGGAACACCCCGAGCTCGGAGCAGATCCGCCGGGCGCCCAAGGTCCTGCTGCACGATCACCTCGACGGGGGCCTGCGCCCCGGGACGATCGTCGAACTCGCCCACGCCACAGGCTACTCGAGCCTCCCCGAGAGCGACCCCGACAAACTCGGCGTGTGGTTCCGCGAGGCCGCCGACTCCGGATCCCTGGAGCGATACCTGGAGACCTTCGCCCACACCTGTGCCGTCATGCAGACCCGTGAGGCGCTCGTACGGGTCGCAGCCGAGTGCGCCGAGGACCTCGCCGAGGACGGTGTCGTGTACGCCGAGGTGCGGTACGCGCCCGAGCAGCACCTCGAGACGGGGCTCACCCTCGAAGAGGTCGTCGAGGCGGTCAACGAGGGTTTCCGGGAGGGCGAGCGGCGCGCGCGGGAGAACGGCCACCGGATTCGGGTGGGCGCCCTGCTGACCGCCATGCGGCACGCGGCCCGCGCGCTGGAGATCGCGGAACTGGCCAACCGCTACCGGGACCTGGGCGTCGTCGGCTTCGACATCGCCGGTGCCGAGGCCGGGTTCCCGCCCACCCGGCACCTCGACGCGTTCGAGTACCTCAAGCGGGAGAACAACCACTTCACCATCCACGCCGGCGAGGGCTTCGGCCTTCCGTCCATCTGGCAGGCGCTCCAGTGGTGCGGCGCCGACCGGCTCGGCCACGGCGTCCGGATCATCGACGACATCCAGGTCGCGGCGGACGGCTCGGTGAAGCTCGGGCGGCTCGCGTCGTACGTCCGCGACAAGCGGATCCCGCTGGAGCTGTGCCCCAGCTCCAACCTCCAGACCGGCGCAGCCGATTCCTATGCGGACCACCCGATCGGGCTGCTCCGGCGGCTGCATTTCCGGGCCACGGTGAACACCGATAATCGGCTCATGTCGGGAACGAGCATGAGTCGCGAATTCGAGCATCTTGTCGAGGTGTTCGGTTATTCGCTCGACGACGTGCAGTGGTTCTCGGTCAATGCTATGAAGTCGGCATTCATTCCTTTCGATGAAAGACTGGCCATGATCAATGACGTGATCAAACCCGGATATGCGGAACTTAAATCCGAATGGCTGTTCCAGCAGACCGCCTCCACCAGCGGTTCTTTGGAGGATCAGGCCTGATCGGAGGGATGGGAGCCAGCCGGTTCTTCACTTCTCCCTCGTTCCTCCTTCATGACTCGACTGCTTTTGATGTTTGCGGAGGAGGGGCTTGCGTGTTTACGGTTTTGGACCGCTCACATTCCCGTCACACGGATCCAAGGACGCATTGCATATGAAGCAGTCTGCTGCCAAGACCCTCGGTGTCGCCGCTCTCGGTGCTGCCTTCGCCGCCGTCGGCACCGGTGCCGCGAACGCCGCGCCGGCCGTGCCGGACACCTCCAAGGCGCTGGACACCGTCACCCGGACGCTGCCCGCGCAGAACGCCGCGTCGACACTCCCCGGTTCGGGGAAGGCGGTGACCAAGGGGAAGAGCACGCGCGGCACGGGTCGGGACGCGGCCCAGTCGGCCGCCAAGAAGAAGGCCGCCGCCGAGAAGCGGCTCGCCGGCGGGCCGACCACGCCGGTGGGCGGGCTGCTCGGAGGACTGCCCCTGAAGGGCCTGCCGGTGGTGAACGGGCTGCCGCTCGGCTGAGTCCACCGCTGTACGAACGCCGGTGGGGCGCACTCTGTTCGGGGTGCGCCCCACCGGCGTGTCGCGCTGTTCGGTGAGGGAGGTGGGCACGGTGACTACCAGGCAGTGCGGGCCTTGTCCTCGGACGGGAACAGGATCCACAGCGCTATGTAGAGCAGGAACTGCGGGCCCGGGAGCAGGCAGGAGAGCACGAAGATCACGCGCATCGTGGTCGCGGAGGTGCCGAAGCGGTGCGCCAGCGCGGCGCACACTCCGCCGATCATGCGGCCGTTGGTGGGGCGGGCGAGGCGGGACATGGCGGCTCCTTCGTGAACCGTGGGTGGTTGAGTGCCGGAGGGTGTGGTTCCCGGCTTCGTTGTCTTCAACGTCCTCAACGCTATGGTGACGAAGGGGGGCGAAGCGTCGCTCTACGGTGCGATCCCGACCCTGGGAATCGTCGGGGTCCGACCCTGAGGCGCGTCCTCCCGACGGAGGGCCGCGCGACGTCGAGTCTCGGCCCGGCGGCGGAGCCTGGCCCTGGTGGCGGGCACGATCGCGAGGTGGGCCAGGGCCACGCCGACGGTGTTGAGCAGCAGCGAGTCGACGTCCACGACCTGGCCGGGGACGCCGGT
Source organism: Streptomyces sp. SD15 (assembly GCF_054462255.1). Lineage (NCBI taxonomy): Bacteria > Bacillati > Actinomycetota > Actinomycetes > Kitasatosporales > Streptomycetaceae > Streptomyces > Streptomyces sp. SD15. The sequence continues at coordinate 60,213 of NZ_JBTLMO010000037.1, forward strand.
CTGCAGGAGTTCGATGCCCAGGGAGAGCAGGGCGCCCGCGGCGACCGTGCGGACCAGGGAGCCGAGCGGGGAGGCGGCGAGCCTGCCGCCGGCCATCGGGAGCAGTACGCCGAGTGGGGCGAGCAGGGCGAGGCCCTCCGCGATACGGCGGGCGGCCTCGGCGGGGCCGAGATCGAGGTCGGCTCTGATACTGGCGAACGGGCGTAGGTTCGCGGGGCTCACCCAGGGGACGTTCAGGGGGCGCAGTGTGATCCAGGCGACGAGCGCGAGGTGCGCGACGAGGAGGAGGACTCCTGCCGCACGGACGCGGATCGCGGCGCTGCCGCCGCCTTCGCCTTGACGTTGCACGCCTCCCAAGACGCGGTGTTCGGCGGGATCGGTTCCGGGTTGTTGGTGAGCTTGGGGCCGGCGGGTGAGGGATGCGCCACATGGACGGGGTGGTTGGCTCGCTCCCGCCGCCCCTCCCCTCCCCCACGCTCTCGGCTTCGCTCGAGCAGGGGGGACCTCCATGACGGGCTGGGATGCCTGGCGGGGGCGAGAACCCTCAGGTGCCGTCGACCGTCGTGGACGGAGGGGACTTCGTCGCGGGGGCGGAGCGGACGTCGGGGGTGCACTCGTAGCGCCGTAGGGGGCCCGTGTCGGGGCCGAGGACGACCGAGCCGTCGTCCTGGGCGGCGGCGGAGTCGGAGAAGGTGCAGACGATCTGGGCGAGGGCGGCGGACGTCAGGTCCTGCGGAGGGGTGCTCAGCCGGAGCGTGCCCTCCGGGTCCTTGGGCCCGGGACCGCTCACCGTCATGCCGCCGCGCACGTCCGTCGTGTAGCCCGCCTGCTGCTCGGGTGTGGAGGGTGTTTCGGAGAGCTCGTCGAGGAGCCCCTGTGCCACCAGAACACGCCGCGCCGCCTCCGCCGTACCGTCGGGAACGCTCACGGACCGGTCGACCGTCACCAGTTGCCCGGAGCAGAGCAGGAAGACCTGGACCGGGACGCCGTGCGAGGTCTGCGTGGAGATGTCCTGGCCGGACAGGGCACACGGCACCCGGGAGGGCGCCGGGCCGAAGTCCGTCGGGACCTGGGTGGAGCGGATGCCGCAGCCCGCGAGCAGCGCGACCAGCAGCGCGACCGGCAGTGCGGCGGTCGGCCAAAGTGGACGTCGTACGGTCGTCATCCGGCGGTGCCCTCCGTTCCCTTCCCCTTCCCGGTCCCGTTCCCGGTCCCGTTTCCGTTCCGCTCGCGCTCGTCGTCGGCGAGCAGCTCCGACGTGTCCTGCGGGAGCCGGAGCGTGAACACCGCGCCCCCCTTGGGCGCGTTCGCCGCGGTGATCTCGCCTCCGTGGATGTGCGCGTTCTCCAGCGCGATGGAGAGGCCGAGACCGCTGCCCTCCGAGCGGGGGCGCGACGCGCTCGCCTTGTAGAAGCGGTCGAAGACGTGCGGGAGGACGTCCTCGGGGATACCGGGCCCGTGGTCCTGCACCTCGATGACCAGGTCGTCCGTTTCCATGCGGACCGACACACGGACCGGACTGCCGCCGTGCTTGAGCGCGTTGCCGATCAGGTTCGCCAGGATCACGTCCAGGCGGCGCGGGTCGAGGCGCGCCATGATGCCCCGCTCCGCGTCCAGTTCCACCGCGTCCAGCCAGGCGCGTGCGTCGATGCACGCGGTGATCTGGTCGGCGATGTCCACGTCGTCCAGGACGAGTCGGGCGGTGCCCGCGTCGAAGCGAGTGACCTCCATGAGGTTCTCGACGAGGTCGCCCAGGCGGCGGGTCTCGCTGACGACGAGCCGTACGGCCGGTTCGATCATCGGGTCGACGCTGCCCGTCTCCGCGTCCAGTTCCTCTTCGAGGACTTCGGTGACGGCGGTGATCGCCGTCAGGGGAGTGCGGAGTTCGTGCGACATGTCCGCCACGAAGCGGCGGGAGGCCTCCTCCCGCGCGCTCATGTCCGCCACCCGCTTCTCCAGGGCTTCTGCCGTCCGGTTGAACGTGCGGGCGAGGTCGGCGAGTTCATCGGTCCCCGACACCCGCAGCCGGGTGTCGAGCTTGCCCTCGCCGAGGCGGCGGGCGGCGGTGCCCAGGCGGTGCACCGGCTTGAGGACCGTCGTCGCGGCGGCCTGGGCCAGCAGCGCCGAGCCGATCAGCGCCAGGCCGGTGGCGATACCGAGCGACCAGGCCAGGGAGTTGAGGTCCTTGGCCTCCGGCTCCAGCGACTTGAGCATGTATCCGGTCGTCGTGCCACCGATCACCTTCGCGCCGCCCACGAGGTACGGCTTGTCGTGGTCGGTGATCCGCTGCCAGTACAGGTGATGAGCGGACTTGTTGTTCGAGGTGAGCGGCTGCTCCTTGTTCACCGCCTTCTGGAGGGACTCGGGTACGTCCTCCAGCGTGAAGGCGTCCAGCTCGGAGTTGCCTACGACGGTCTTGCCGCTCTCGTCCTCGGCGATCAGCAGCACGCTGAAGCGCTGGCTGCTGCTCGCCATCTGTCCGGCCGTGCGCTGCAGTTCGTCCTGCGCCGGGTGCACCGGCAACAGGCTCGCGTGATTGCGCATCTCCTGCTCGAAGTCGCGCAGCACCGCGTCCTGCGTACGCGTCAGCACGGCCTCGCGGTTGAGCCAGTAGGCGATGCCCGACGCCGATACCGCGGCCGTGAGCGCGACGAGCCCGAACACCACGACCAGGCGCAGCCGCAGACTGGTGAAGCGCAGACCCGCCAGTAGCGCCTTGCGCGCCGCGGCCCAGCCGCGGAGCTTGTCGTGCGGTTTGGTCACTGAGGAGAGTCCAGTCGGTAGCCGACCCCGCGGACCGTGCGGATCAGGGTGGGCGAGGAGGGGACGTCCTCGACCTTCGCGCGCAGGCGCTGGACGCACGCGTCCACCAGACGTGAGTCGCCCAGGTAGTCGTGCTCCCAGACCAGGCGCAGCAACTGCTGCCGGGACAGGGCCTGTCCGGGCCGCCGGCTCAGCTCGAGGAGCAGCCGCAGCTCGGTGGGCGTCAGTTGCAGATCCTCGCCGTTCTTGGTGACCGTCATCGCCGCGCGGTCGATGACGAGGGAGCCGAAGGTCGCCGAGTCGGTGGCCTCGCGTTCCCCGCGCCGCAGGACGGCCCTGATACGGGCGTCGAGCACCCGGCCCTGCACGGGTTTCACGACATAGTCGTCGGCGCCGGACTCGAGCCCGACCACGATGTCGATGTCGTCGCTGCGCGCGGTCAGCAGAATGATCGGCAGCTGGTCCGTGCGCCGGATGCGTCGGCACACCTCGAACCCGTCGATGCCGGGCAGCATCACGTCCAGCACGATCAGATCCGGCCGCTGCTCACGCAGTAGTTTCAGACCGTCCTCGCCGGTGGCAGCGGTGGCCACACGGTGGCCCTGGCGCGTCAAAGAGAGCTCCAGGGCCGTACGGATGGCGTCGTCGTCCTCGATCAGCAACAGGGAAGGCACGGACGTCATTCTGGCCCATGGTGGGGGAGTCTTTCGACAGTTGGAGCGCTCCCACCCATCTCTCGCACAGAAGGGGCCACCTGGCGGTCGTCCGCGCAGTGCTACCGCGCTTCTCTGTGATCACGCTGTGACGCGCTTGCGGAGGGGCCCTGTGACAGGTCTGTGACAGTCGGCGGACACGGCCATGAAGTGGCCCGGGCAAGCTTTTCGACACAAGCAAGGAAGCACGACGGAACGCACCGAAGAACCGGGACTCCACGACGGGGGGCGCGAGATGAACACGCTGCACAGCACCAGCACCAGCGCTAGCGCAGTTGTCACGCGTCTGCACGATGTCACCCGGGGCACGGAGAAGTCCGGTGCCGTGAGCGGGCGGGGGTGCGCTCGCGGCACCGGGCGTCAGCACACCGGTTACATGACGGTGGTTGACGCTTTCACGGGGGAAAGCAACACGGGGGAAAGCAACACGGGGGAAAGCAACACCGGGGGGAAGGCTCACGGGGGAGCCGCGTACGGGGAGGGCACGGGGGAGCGTCGCTCGGTGTCGGAGGCGGAGTTCACCGCCTACGTCCAGGAGCGCCGCGCCTCCCTGTACGCAACCGCCTACCACCTGACCGGTGACCGCTTCGAGGCCGAGGACCTGCTGCAGAGCGCGCTGTTCTCGACGTACAGGGCCTGGGACCGGATCAGTGACAAGGCCGCGGTCGGGGGCTACCTCCGCCGCACCATGACCAATCTGCACATCAGCGCGTGGCGCCGCCGCAAGCTGAACGAGTACCCGACCGAGGAACTGCCGGAGACCGCCGGTGACACGGACGCGATGCGCGGCACCGAGCTGCGCGCCGTGCTGTGGCAGGCGCTCGCCCGGCTGCCCGAACTCCAGCGCACGATGCTGGTCCTTCGTTACTACGAGGGCCGCACGGACCCGGAGATCGCGGAGATCCTCGACATCAGTGTCGGCACGGTGAAGTCGAGCATCTGGCGGTCGCTGCGCCGGATGCGTGAGGACGAGGTCCTCAGCTTCGGCCGTGACGAGGAGGAGTCCTTCGGGGAGCTTGTCGCCTGAGGGTCTGGGGGGAACGGGGTCACGGGGGACCACGGGGGGAGCACCGGGGGGGAACGAGAAAAGGTCCGGGCGGACGGGGGGTCCGCCTGGGCCTCTTTTCGTTGTGCGGACGTTTCGTTGTGAGGGCGTTTTCGTTGTGCGGGCGCGGCCGGGAGCCGGCGGCCGTGGCTACACCGCGGTCGTGCGCGGCGTCGCGTGGCGTTCCGCGGCCGCCGCGGCCAGGCGGCCCAGGGCCTCGGCCTTGTCGCACGCGTGCGCGCCCAGCGCGGTCTGGCGCGCGACGATCGAGCGTTCGGCACGCATCAGGCGCCAGCCGCGGCGCAGCAGGAACGGCACCGATTTGCGGCCTTCCCGCAGATCCCGCAGGAAGCGGCGGCGGAACGTCGTGACGGGGCCGCGGCTCAGACACAGCGCGTCGGCCAGCACTCCCCGCTCGCGGCAGCGCTCGACGATCTCGGCGGCGAAGATGCCCTCCGCGATGAACAGCGGGGTCCGCTCGATGTGCAGCGCCTCCGCGCCGGTACGGGCGCTGAGGGAGATGTCGTACACGGGGACGGTCGTACGACCCGTGCGGCACAGCTCCTCGATCGCGGCGACCGCGGTGTCCGCGTCCCACGACTGCGGATGGTCCCAGTCGATGTCGGAACTGCCCGCCACCTGGGGCAGCGTCGGGTCGGTGCCCTCTTTGTAGAAGTCGTCGAGGCGGAGCACGGGAAGCCCGGAGTCGGCCGCGAGAAGGGACTTTCCAGAGCCGGAGGGGCCGCAGAGCAGCACCACGCGGGTGGGTATCGGGGGATGGGAACCCAATTCTCTGTACCTTCTGTGACTCGATGTCGCCTCGCCGTCCATCGGCAAGCCTCCGGACATTATCCCCTGCCCAAATCCCCCCGCCCATCCGTTGCCCTGAGGATTGTCCGGTCGACGTCCGCATGCCTGTTGACCCGTACGGGCGAATCCGCCGCCCGGACCGCCCGGAGGGGAAGCCGAGTAACTACCCTGCGTGCGGAATCAGTTGCTCTCCGCTCTCCGCTCTCCGAAAAGGAAACCCGATGGCGCGACACCCGGCCCCGCAGACCACCATGACTCGTACGACCGTGCGCATTGCCGCCGCGGCCGGTGTGGTCGCTGCCGGTGTGGCGGCCGCGGCCACACCGGCCGTCGCGAACACGGACCCCGCCGTGGACGTGATGCGCACCCGGCCCCATTCACTGGGCAACGTCGACCCGCAGGCGGGTCGGCAGGCGCCCACCGGCACGGTGGGGTATGTCACCGGTCCGATCGAGGGCCTCAAGCCCAACCCGCTCGCGGGCACCGGGGTCGACCCGCTCGACAACGGGGTGGACACTCAGCTCGCCGACTTCAAGCCCCTGTCGTCGCAGGCCCTGACGCGACCCCTGGCGCAGGCTCCGTCGGTGGGCAGCGTTCCGGTGCTGGGACAGGCGACGGGGCTCCTGCACTGACGGAACGAGAAGAGAGCCGCGCTTCCCCCGGACGGAGGGGATGCGCGGCTCTCTCGTTGACGGGGGCGCGAAAGCCCGAAACCTCAGTACGACGAGCCCGACGCGCCCAGTGCGCCCGTCGGGTGCCAGACCGTCTTCGTTTCCAGGAAGGCGGTCAGGCGCTCGATACCGGGAGTCGCGGAGTAATCCACAGGCTGTGGACGAAGAACTCGCTTCAGGTTGTCCGCCGCCGCGATCTCCAGTTCCTTCGCCAGTACGTCGTCCGCGCCCGCGAGGTCGATCGCGTTGACGTCCTGGTGGGCGGCCAGCGGGGCCGCGAGCTCCGCCGTCCTGCCGGAGAGGACGTTGACCACGCCGCCGGGGACGTCGGAGGTGGCCAGCACCTCGCCCAGCGAGAGCGCCGGGAGCGGGGACTTCTCGCTCGCGATCACGATGACCGTGTTGCCGGTCGCGATCACCGGGGCGATCACCGAGACCAGGCCCAGGAACGATGACTCCTGGGGGGCGAGGACGGCGACGACGCCCGTCGGCTCCGGGGAGGAGAGGTTGAAGTACGGGCCCGCCACCGGGTTGGCGCCGCCGACCACCTGGGCGATCTTGTCGGTCCAGCCCGCGTACCAGACCCAGCGGTCGATCGCCGCGTCGACGACGGTGGCCGCCTTCGACTTCGACAGGCCCTCCGCGTCCGCGACCTCGCGTACGAACTGCTCCTTGCGGCCCTCCAGCATCTCCGCGACGCGGTAGAGGACCTGGCCGCGGTTGTACGCCGTCGCGCCGGACCAGCCGCCGAACGCCTTGCGGGCGGCGACCACCGCGTCACGGGCGTCCTTTCGGGAGGAGAGGGGGGCGTTCGCCAGCCACTTGCCCTTAGGGTCCGTCACCTCGTACACCCGGCCGCTCTCCGAACGCGGGAACTTCCCGCCGACGTACAGCTTGTAGGTCTTGAAGACTGAGAGTCGATCAGACATCGAGGTACGCCTCCAGGCCGTGGCGGCCGCCCTCGCGGCCGAAGCCCGACTCCTTGTACCCGCCGAACGGCGAGGTCGGGTCGAACTTGTTGAACGTGTTGGACCAGATGACGCCCGCGCGCAGCTTGCTCGCGACGGCCAGGATCCGGGAGCCCTTCTCCGTCCAGATCCCCGCCGAGAGGCCATACTGGGAGTTGTTGGCCTTGGCGACGGCCTCGTCCGGGGTGCGGAAGGAGAGGACGGACAGCACCGGGCCGAAGATCTCGTCGCGGGCGATGGTGTGCGCCTGGGTGACGTTCGTGAAGAGCGTCGGGGCGAACCAGTAGCCGGAGGAGGGGAGTTCGCAGGCCGGGGACCAGCGCTCGGCGCCCTCCGCCTCGCCCTGCTCGGTGAGCGCGGTGATGCGTGCGAGCTGCTCGGCGGAGTTGATCGCGCCGATGTCCGTGTTCTTGTCGAGGGGGTCGCCGAGGCGGAGGGTCGACAGGCGCCGCTTGAGCGAGTCCAGGAGCTCGTCCTGGATCGACTCCTGTACGAGGAGGCGGCTGCCCGCGCAGCAGACCTGGCCCTGGTTGAAGAAGATACCGGTGACGATGCCCTCGACGGCCTGGTCGATGGGGGCGTCGTCGAAGACGATGTTCGCGCCCTTGCCGCCGAGTTCGAGGGTCAGCTTCTTGCGGCTGCCCGCGACGGTCCGCGCGATCTCCTTGCCGACGGCCGTCGATCCCGTGAAGGCGACCTTGTTGACGTCCGGGTGCGCGACGAGTGCGGCGCCCGTGTCGCCGTACCCCGGAAGGATGTTGACGACGCCCTTGGGGAGGCCCGCCTGGCGGCAGATGTCCGCGAAGAAGAGTGCGGAGAGGGGAGTCGTCTCGGCGGGCTTGAGCACGACCGTGTTGCCGGTCGCCAGCGCCGGGGCGATCTTCCACGCCAGCATCAGGAGGGGGAAGTTCCAGGGGATGACCTGGCCGGCGACGCCCAGCGGCTGCGGGTTGGCGCCGAAGCCCGCGTGGTCGAGCTTGTCGGCCCAGCCCGCGTAGTAGAAGAAGTGCGCGGCTACGAGGGGGAGGTCGGCGTCCCTCGTCTCCTTGATGGGCTTGCCGTTGTCGAGGGTCTCGAGGACGGCGAGCTCGCGGGAGCGCTCCTGGATGATCCGGGCGATACGGAACAGGTACTTGGCGCGCTCGGAGCCGGGCAGTGCCGACCACTTCTCGAAGGCCTTACGGGCAGCCTGCACGGCGCGGTCCACGTCCGCCGCGCCCGCCTGGGCGACTTCGGAGAGGACCTCTTCGGTGGAGGGGCTGATGGTCTTGAAGACCTTGCCGTCGGCGGCCTCGGTGAACTCGCCGTCGATGAACAGGCCGTACGACGGCGCGATGTCGACGACGGAACGGGATTCCGGTGCGGGTGCGTACTCAAAAGCCATGATGGATCAGTCCACCGTCACGTAGTCGGGGCCGGAGTAGCGGCCGGTGGCCAGCTTCTGACGCTGCATCAGCAGGTCGTTCAGGAGCGAGGACGCGCCGAAGCGGAACCAGTGGTTGTCCAGCCAGTCCTCGCCCGCGGTCTCGTTGACCAGGACCAGGAACTTGATGGCGTCCTTGGTGGTGCGGATGCCGCCGGCGGGCTTCACGCCGACCTGGATGCCGGTCTGGGCGCGGAAGTCACGGACGGCTTCCAGCATGAGGAGCGTGTTCGCGGGTGTCGCGTTGACGGCGACCTTGCCGGTGGAGGTCTTGATGAAGTCCGCCCCGGCCAGCATGCCGAGCCAGCTCGCGCGGCGAATGTTGTCGTACGTCGACAGCTCGCCGGTCTCGAAGATGACCTTGAGGCGGGCCTCGCCGGAGGCCTCCTTCACGGCGACGATCTCGTCGTACACCTTCATGTACTTGCCCGCGAGGAACGCTCCGCGGTCGATGACCATGTCGATCTCGTCGGCGCCCGCGGAGACCGCGTCGCGGACGTCGGCGAGCTTCACGTCGAGCGCGGCGCGGCCCGCGGGGAACGCGGTGGCGACGGAGGCGACCTTCACGCCCGAGCCGGCGACGGCCGCCTTCGCGGTGGCCACCATGTCGGGGTAGACGCAGACGGCCGCGGTCGTGGGTGCCGTGCGGTCCGTCGGGTCCGGGTGGACCGCCTTGGCGCCGAGCGCCCGGACCTTGCCCGGGGTGTCCGCGCCTTCCAGCGTCGTCAGGTCGACCATCGAAATCGCGAGGTCGATGGCGTACGCCTTCGCGGTGGTCTTGATGGAACGGGTGCCGAGCGAGGCGGCGCGCGCCTCCAGGCCGACCGCGTCTACGCCGGGGAGCCCGTGGAGGAAGCGGCGCAGCGTGCTGTCGGAGGCGGTTACGTCGCCGAGTGCGGGTGCAGTGGTGGGCATGGTCACCAGCCGAGCATATCTACGCGCGTAGCGGCTGTACACCCCTGGGGTGGGTGTGCGGGCCGAGGGTTTTCGCCCCCGCCGCCCCTACCCGTCCCATCCTTGGGGGCTCCGCCCCCAAACCCCCGCAAGGGGCGCTGCGCCCCCTGGACCCCCGCAAGGGGCGCTGCGCCCCCTGGACCCCCGCAAGGGGCGCTGCCGCCCCCTGGACCCCCGCAAGGGGCGCTGCCGCCCCCTGGACCCCCGCAAGGGGTGCTGCCGCCCCCTGGACCCCCGCCTTCGCCCGAAGGGCTCGTCCTCAAACGCCGGACGGGCTGGATAGCCCCGGCGGGGCTAAAAGGCCCCGTCGGGGCCGGGGACTCTCAGTGCCGGGCCGCGATCTTTTAGCCTGTCCGGCGTTTGAGGACGAGGCCGTTCAGGCCGAACGGGGGTCTGGGGGCGGAGCCCCCAGGTACGGATGGGACGGGTAGGGGCGGCGGGGGCGAGGGAACCGGCCGCGAGCCGTCGGGCAGAATCGGGGGCATGACGACCCCGGACCACCAGTCACCCGTGCCGGACGCCTCGCGACCCGAGTCGAAGGATCGGGTCTACCGCTCGCCCGCAGGCATCGCAGGCGGCGCACTGCTGCTCGCCCTCGCCGGCTGGCTCGGTATCGACGCGCTGATCTCGGGGCACGGCCGCACGCCGTGGGTGGCGCTCGCCACGCTGCTCCTCCTGGTGCCGTTGGTGGGCGCCTTCACCCTGCGCCCCGCCGTCTACGCGAACGAGGACCGGCTGCGCATCCGCAACCCGTTCCGCGTCATCGTGCTGCCCTGGAGCACGGTCGCCACGCTGCGGTCCAGTTACTCCAACGAGGTCGTCGACACCTCCGGCACGAAGTACCAGCTGTGGGCGATCCCCGTCTCGCTGCGGGCCCGCAAGCGCGCGGCCGGGCGGCAGGCCCGGGGGGCCAAGGCCAACAGCGGCGGGCGTACGCCCGCGGCGATGGCCGAGCCGTCGCGCGCTCAGAGCGACCAGATCATGGAGGACCTGCGCCGGCTGGCCGAGGCCCGGGGGGCCGCCGAGGGCGCGCAGGGCGAGGTCAGTGTGCGGTGGGCGTACGAGGTGATGGGGGCCGCGGTCGCCGGGGCGGTGCTGCTCGCGGTGCTGCTGGCGGTGGGCTGACCTGTCCCCCCGGGAACCTTCCTTGGAAACCGTGAACACCTTCGCGGAAAGTGTTCACGGTTTTTCTCTTACCTGTGCGGTGGCGGCGGCACCGCCGACCGGTTTCACAGCCTTCTCGGCTAAAGAGGGGTCACGCTCCACCGGCCCGAACGTCTGGGAATCAATGAACATGAATGGTGACGGGCCGCTGCGGCTGCTCGCGTCCGCGGTTCCCGACGGCACTCGTCCCTGGGACGGTGAGCGGGCGCGGCGCTGGACGGACGCCCTGCCACCGCGCTGGGTGCCGGTGGGGACGCGGGCGGGGTACAGCGCCGTGCTGAGTGGGCTCGCCCTGGCGGCCGCCTTCTTCGCGATGGTGCTCGCGGACGTGCGGCCCTTCCTCGCCGCGTTGGTTCCGCTCCAGGTGGTCTGGGTTCTGGTGCGGCCCGAGGTCGTACGGGTCTCGGCCCCCGCGCTGGTCGTCGTCCTGCTCGTGCAGCAGCCCGCGCTGCCGTGGGGGGTGACCGTGTCGGGGGTGGTGGTTCTCGTTGCCTCGGGGACGGTGGCCGTCGTACGACTGGCGGGTAGGGGGCGGCAGCGGGAGGCGGCCCTGCCGGCGGCCGACGGGGTGACGGCGCCGCTGCCCGACGCGGGCAAGCCGCTGGAGCGCGGGAAGTTCCTGCTCCCGCTCGGTCTCGTCCTGGCGGTGTTCGGGGTGATTCTGATGGCCACCACGCACCTCTGGGACCTGGCCGACGACCGGCAGGGCAACTGGATGGTCGGCTACTTCACGGTCGGGCTCGGCCTGACCTCGGCGCTCTCGGGATGGCTGGGGCGCCGACGGGCCGCTGTACTGCGGCGCGACGCCGCGCCGGTGCTGAGCGTGCTTGTCCGCGACGACGCGGGCGGGGACACGGAGGTCTTCGCCGCGGACGACCTGAAGGCGCGGCGGCCGCTGTTCACCGTCTCCCTGCGGGAGTTGGAGGAGAACGGCGGCGATGACGATGACGACGAGGACGAGGACGATCTGGGGGAGCTTCTCGACGCGCTCGATGTCGACTCTCCTGGGCCCCTGCGCGAGGCCGTTCTCTACGGAGTGCCCTATGACGGCGCCGAGGTCCTCGTCGTCAGCGCCGCCGAGGAAGCGGGTGAGCCGCCGGTCGTGGCGTGGTCGACGGGGCCGGTGCGGCCGTTGTCGGCGTGGGGAGTGCGGCGTCGTACGGCCGCGGAGCGGCGGGCCGTCGCCCGGGAGGCGCGGTACGAGGAGCGGCGCGGGGCGGCCGCGGCGGCGGTGGAGGTCACCGTCGTGCCCGTACGGCGCTGGCGGGCGGGTTGGGTGGACTGGCTCACCTGTGCCGTGCTGGTGGTGTGGGGGGCGTCGATCGCCCTCGACGACAGCGGCTCGTGGCGGTATCCGCTGGGTGTCGTGGTCGGCCTCGTCGGTGTGCTGTCGCTGCCCGGTATGGCCGCGTGGCGCGTCACCGCCGACAGCTCCGGGCTGTGGGTCAACGGCCTGCGCGGGTCCCGGCACGTCGAGTGGGACCACATACGGGTCGTCCGGTGCAAGGGAGCCGAATTGAAGGTGGACAGCCATCGTGCGAGCTTCGACGCATGGACGGTCCACGGCCCGCGATGGCCCTGGCTGGAGCGGAAGTTGAACCTGATCCACCCGTACGAGAAGACGGCGGCGGAGATCACCGCCATGTGGCAGGACCCTTCGCTGCGGCCGACGGGCGAGAGCGGTGAGCGGGAGCGCGGGCGTCCGCTGTGGCCGCTCGCCGTGGTGGGCACGGTGGCGTGGGCGGCGGTCGTGGTGCTGGCCCACTGACCCCTGGCCCACCGACCTGGCCCACTGACTCGCTGATCAGTTCGTGTGACCGCTGTGTGACCGGGTGCCGCATGGGGGCGCTTCCGTCCCTTTGTGGCAACGTTGTCCGACCCGTGCAGCGAGCGCTTTCTCCTTGGCTTTCCTAGGGGTTACCTAGGGGCTACTTCGACATGAAGCGTGTGCCCGGCCACCAGTTTCGTCTGTCGGCTGTCACTCCCGTCTCAGTAGATTACTGATGCCGTCCAGAGTGCCGTACCTGCGGGTTTACTCCTCAATGGGCGGCGGGGGTGGGGACATGGAGCAGTCCGGAAGGACGGCGAGACCCGCCGTCCCGGTGGCGGGTATGAGATGTCAGATCGACATAGACGGTGAGGGCCGGTTCGGCTGGCGATTAGTGGCGCCCAACGGCCGCTCGGTCGCTGTCTCCGTCATGTCGCAGGACACGCACGCGCGATGTCGCGCTGCCTTCACCGGGATGTGCACACGTCACGCCGACACCGGCGGCGGCATCCAGCACAGCACCGAGGGCGGCGGTTGGGTGTGGGTGCTCTGGGACGCGTCGGGCCGTCACGTCGCGGCGTCGGCGCGCACGTACGAACGACACGCCACGTGCCGTTCCTCGTACGAGCGCTTCCGGGCGATGCTGCCCGAACTGGGCACCATGGGGGCGGAGTTATGGGGTGAGGTCTGAGTGGCGTGACATGACGGAAGTTGCCCGCAGGGAACCCCTCGTTAACCCTTCGGGATGGGCATGTCAATGAGGCGGCATCAGCGTCGGGCGTGTGCCCATGCTGAAGAGACCGTCGCTGAAGAGACCGCTGCTCGGGAGACAGCCGCGGCCCGCGGTAGCCGCCGCGGCCGATGACGTACCCAGACAGCTGTACGCGGACTCCGGGATCCCGGACCGGGTCTTTCGTGCCGTCGCCCGGAGCGGTGGCGGCTTCGTGCTCGCCGTCATGCTCCTGGTCGGCGGCTTTCTGCTGTACCGGGCCTGGCAGGCGCTCGACCGGGCGGGCTGGTCCTTCCTGACGACGGCCGCGTGGGCGCCGGACCAGAACAACTTCGGCATCGCGGCCATCCTGCTCGGCACCGTCCTCATCGCACTCGTCGCGATCACGGTCGCCGTACCGCTGGCCACCGGCGCCGCGCTCTACATCTCCGAGTACGCGCCACCGCGACTGCGCCGCACCCTGATCAGCGTCGTCGACCTGATGGCGGCGGTCCCGTCCGTGGTGTACGGCCTGTGGGGGGTCTTCTTCCTCGAGGGCCATGTGCTCCCGACCGCCCGCTGGATCTCCGCCTACCTCGGCTGGATCCCGGTCTTCAAGGTCGACGGCGCGGACCCGCGCGACCCGCTCTCGCCCGAGACCGTCTACACCTCGTCCACGTTCATCGCGGGCCTGGTGGTCGGCATGATGGTCGCGCCGATCATCTGCTCGATCATGCGCGAGGTCTTCTCGCAGGCGCCGGCCGGTGAACGGGAGGGCGCGTACGCGCTCGGGGCGACCCGCTGGGGCATGATCCGCAGCGTCGTCCTCCCGTTCGGCAAGGGCGGCATGATCGGCGGCACCATGCTCGGGCTCGGCCGGGCGCTCGGCGAGACCATCGCCGTCTACATGGTCATCTCGCAGATCTTCGTCGTCCAGTGGCACGTCCTGCAGTCCGGCACGAGTTCGGTGTCGTCGCTGATCGCCCTGCGCTACGGCGAGGCCAGCGAGTTCGGCATGTCCGCCCTGATGGCCGCGGGCTTCGCCCTGTTCGTGATGACCCTGATCGTCAACTTCGCCGCCTCCTCGATCGTCGCCCGCAGCCGTTCCGGCGCGGCGAGTGACGCGTGAGAGCCGTGAGGTCCATGAGGACCGTGAGGGCTATGGGAGTCGTGGGGGCTATGGGAGTCGTGGGGGCCGCCATGACGTTCGTACGGCCGCTCGCGGCACGCAAGGAGGAAGCAGCAGCATGACCGTCGCGCCCGAAGCACCCGAGAGCCCCACGGCTCCCGGCAGACCCCGTACGACCCGGCCCGGACCCGCGCGCACCACCGACCCGGCGGGTGAGCGCCGTCGCGCGCTGACCCAGCTGCGGGCCTCCGACGTGTACGCCATGGTGGGCTCCGCCGCGGCGGCCCTCGCCCTGACCTGGCTGATGTTCGCGCGGCTGCTGCCGTTCAACGGCGCGGTCGGCTTCGTCGTCGTCGCCTACGTCCTGTTCCTGCTGCTGTACGCGCTGCTCGTCTCCTTCGACGAGGACGGGCCCGCGGTGGTCGACCGGATCGCGGCCGCGATGGTCAGGACCATGGGCGTGCTGCTGGTCACCATTCTGGTGTTCGTCGTGGTGTACACGCTGTGGGAGGGCCGCAGAGCCCTGCCACACCTCAACTTCTTCACCCAGGACATGAAACTCGCGGGTCCGCTGGAGCCGCTGAGCGTCGGCGGCATCCTGCACGCCATCACCGGCACGCTGATCCAGATCACCATCGCGCTGGTCATCACCGTGCCGACGGGACTGGTGTGCGCGGTGTTCCTCAACGAGGTGCCGGGCCGCTTCGCCCGCCTGGTGCGCACCATCGTCGAGGCGATGACGGCGTTGCCGTCGATCGTCGCGGGCCTGTTCATCTACGCGACCGTGATCCTCACCATCGGCCTGGAGCGCTCGGGGTTCGCCGCCGCGCTCGCGCTGTCGGTGATGATGCTGCCGATCATCATCCGCGCCGCCGACGTCGTCATCCGCCTGGTGCCCGGCACGCTGCGCGAGGCCGCGTACGCGATGGGCACCTCGCGCTGGCGCACCGTCTGGCACGTGGTGCTGCCCACCGCGCGCTCCGGACTGACCACCGCCGTCATCCTCGGCACGGCCCGCGGGGTCGGCGAGACCTCGCCGGTGCTGCTCACCGCGGGGATGACGGCCGAGATGAACCTCGATCCGACCGCGGGCCCGATGGTCTCGCTGCCGCTGGCCACCTTCGAGTTCGTCAAGTCGCCCGAACCCACCATGATCGCGCGCGGCTTCGGTACCGCCGCCACGCTGATGGCGCTGGTGCTGCTGCTCTTCGTGGCGGCCCGGATCGCCGGCGGGCGCGGCCCTGGCCAGTTGACGCACCGTCAGGAACACCGCCGGGTCACCGCGTCGCGACGTGACGCGCGTCGCTTCGAGACCCGCACACAGGCCCGTACGCAGGCCCGTACGCAGGCCCGTACGCAGGCCCCCACACAGTCCGGCACCCAGACCCGTACGCAACCGAGGAGTTCGTCGTGAGACCCGCAACCGCCTTCCGACTGGGGGCGACGGTGCTGGCGCTGCTGTGCGCGCTGGTCGCCGTCCATCCGCCCGACGCCCAGGCGGCGTCGTACGCGAAGATCACCGGCTCCGGCTCGACCTGGAGCTCCAACGCGCTCGACCAGTGGCGGCGCAACATCTCCGCCAACCTCGGCATGACGGTCAACTTCACCGCCAACGGCTCCTCGCAGGGTCGTGAGCAGTTCAAGAACGGCACCGTCGACTTCGCGGTCTCCGAGATTCCGTACGGCCTCACGGAGCAGGGCGTCACCGACGCGCCGCCGCCCCGGGGGTACGCGTACATGCCGATCGTGGCCGGCGGTACGGCGTTCATGTACAACCTCAAGATCAGCGGCAAGAAGGTCACCAACCTGCGTCTGTCCGGCCCGGTGCTGGCCAAGATCTTCACCGGCGCGATCACCCAGTGGAACGCGGCCGAGATCAAGGCCGACAACCCCGGCCTGAACCTCCCGGCCCGCCGTATCGTCCCGGTCGTCCGCTCCGACGGCTCCGGTACGACCGCGCAGTTCACCACGTGGCTCGCCAAGGAGCAGGGCTCGATCTGGAACGACTACTGCGGCCGCACCGGGCGCGGCAGCAACTGCGGCATGACCTCGTACTACCCGGTGCTGCCCGGTTCCTCCATGATCGCCAAGTCGAGCTCGCTGGGTGTGTCCGGCTTCGTCAGGCAGCCGCAGGCCGAGGGGTCGATCACGTACGTCGAGTACTCGTACGCCATCAAGACCGGTTTCCCGGTGGCCAAGGTGCTCAACAAGTCGAACTACTACGTGGAGCCGACCGCGTCCAGCGTGGCGGTCGCCCTGACCGGCGCGCAGATCAACAACGACAAGAACTCGTCGAACTACCTGACCCAGATCCTCGACGGCGTGTACCGCAACAACGACCGCCGTACGTATCCGCTGTCCAGCTACAGCTACATGATCCTGCCGACCTCGATCGGTGGCGACAAGAACCCGATGACGGAGGCGAAGGGCAACTCGCTCGGCACCTTCGCCCGTTACTTCCTGTGCGACGGGCAGCAGCAGGCCGAGGAGCTGGGCTACTCGCCGCTGCCGAAGAACCTGGTCCAGGCGGGCTTCGACCAGGTCCGCCGGGTGCCCGGCGCCCCCACGTCGTCCATCGACATCAACGACTGCCGCAACCCCACCTTCTCCGGCGGCGTCAACACCCTGATCAAGAGCGCGCCCTACCCCAAGGACTGCGACAAGAAGGGCTCCACGCAGTGCACCACCGGCACGGCGGGCGCCCAGCAGGAGACCCCGGTGAAGCCGTCGGCGAACGGCGGGTCCACGTCCACGGGCGGGGGCACCGGGGCGGGTGCCGCCGCCGGCGGTGGCACGGGGTCGGGGAGTTCGTCCGGTACGAACGGTACGGGCGGTACCGGCTCCTCCGCCGACACCACCGACACCGACGGTGACGGCACGCCCGACGCGCAGAGCGCCGCGGGCGGTACGACCGGCGGGGCCATCGACCCCGACACCGGTGAGGTCCTCGGCGACGGGGCCGCGACCGGGGACACGTCCGTGGCGGCCAACCCGGTGAACATCGCGTACGGCTCGTCGTTCGGGCTGCGCGGGGCGCTGATGGCGTTGTCCGCGCTGCTGTTGGTGGGCGTGGTGGTCGGACCTCCGGTCGCGGCACGTGCGCTCGCTGGGCGGGCTCGCCGCAAGGGAGGTGCGGCATGAGGTTCGTGCTTCGTGGACGCCGGCGGGTTGTGGCCGGTGTCGGGGCGTTGTTCGCCGCGTTGGTGCTGGGGGTTGTGCCCCTGCCTCAGGGGGAGGCGCAGGCCGCGGTCGCCGATGACTCGGCGGTGACCAAGAGCGGGTCGAAGGGGGAGTACGACGACTTCTCCGATCTGAAGGTGACGGTTCACCAGACGAAGAATCTGCGGGGGCAGGGGGTTCAGGTCACCTGGTCGGGCGGGAAGCCCGGCGACGGGAGGCATGTGAACTTCCTGCAGATCATGCAGTGCTGGGGTGACGACCCGGACAAGGGGCCGGACCGGACCCAGTGCGAGTTCGGGTCGGAGCCCGGAGGAAGCACGTTCTTCGAGGGGCTACGCGAATTCGTTCCGGGCGCGGACCCGTCGGAGCCGGCGGGCGAGGACCCGACCGCGGTCACCTGGGCCCCCTTCCGGCCCGTGGAAGGAGCCGCGACCACCTCTCCCCGCGACCACACCTACTTCGGTCCCGAGGACACCAACTCCATGTCCTGGATCCCCAACGACACCAGTGGGGGAGGCGAGGCGGTCTTCGAGATGAAGTCCTCGCGGGAGTCGCCGCATCTGGGCTGTGGTGCGCGCACCACAGCGACCGGGGCGATACGGCCCTGTTGGCTGGTCGTCGTTCCGCGCGGCGAGCACGACCCCGACGGCAGCCGGCCCAGCGACGGTCAGCTGCGCACCTCTGCGCTGAGCCGGTCGAACTGGAACCTCCGGCTGGACTTCCGCCTGGACTTCCTTCCCGTCGGTGACGACTGCACCGCGGACAAGGCGGAACGCCGCGTGATCGGCTCGGAGTTGGTGACCGACGCGATCACCTCATGGCAGTCCAAGCTCTGCGAAGGCAACAGCAACCGCTTCACCTTCACACAGAGCGGAGAGGACTACGCCAGGTTGCAGATCACCAACCCGGGAACCTCCTCGCCCGGCCTCGCCTTCACTGTCGACCCGGTCGAAACACCGGACGGTGCGGCCCCCGTGGTGCACGCGCCCGTCGCGCTCAGCGGGCTGGCCGTGGGCTTCTTCTGGGAGATCCCGTCACGCGGCGGCCGAATGAAGAACGTCAAACTGAACCCCAGGCTGCTCGCCAAAATACTGACCGAGTCCTATGTGCGAGACGTACGCATGATGAACTCGTCGAGTATGACGGTGCCCGAGCACTTGGCGGGAAATCCCCAGTCCATCACCGCGGACCCGGAATTCCTTGCTCTCAATCCGGAATTCGAGGGCGTCAACATTTCCGACGCACCGCTTCCCATCATGCTGACGTCGGACAACTCCGACGTGAACCGAATGGTGTGGAACTACCTTCAGTCGGACGTCGATGCCAGGAATTTCCTGAAGGGAGCGACCGACCGCTGGGGCATGAAGGTGAACCCCTATTTCAAGGAACTGGACCTGGCGACGGACACCACCCGGACCGACTTCCCCAAGGCCGATCCGACCACGACCGACGTGTCGACCAGCCTCGGGACGGTGTCCTACGGCGTCCTGGACCTCGGGCCCTACGTACAGGACATGCACACCGGAGCACTCAAGACTCGGCGTGGCAATACGAGCGGCGCCTTCCTGGCGAGTGGTGACACTCCGCCGAAGCTGGTCGGGGTGACAGAGCCTGCCGGGCAGCGCAAGGCCTACGGCGTCACCGACGCCGCCTCGGCCTCCCGCTACCAGCTCGACGTGGCGGCGCTGGAGAACGCCGACGGCGAATACATCAAACCGACCAACGACTCGCTGCTCAAGGCCGCAGCCCTGATGCCCGCCTCGTCCGTGGCCGACGTGAAGGCGCCCGCCCCCGCCAAGGCGAAGGACGGCGCCTACCCGCTGACCGCGCCCGTCTACGCGGCGGCCTCCCTCGACCAGGCCAAGGACGCCCGCCAGGACTACGCGCGGCTGATCCGGTACGCGGCCGACGCGGGCCAGACGCAGGGCACCGCCCGAGGGGAGCTGCCCCCGGGCTACGCGCCACTGCCGACGGCCTGGCGGAACCAGGCGGAGCAGGCCGCCGACGAGTTGGAGCGCGGGGTCGCGTCGTCCACGGACCCGAGCACCACGCCGACCTCGGCGAATGAGGGATCGAGCGGTGGCTCGGGCGGTTCGGGCGGTTCCGGCGGTTCAGGCGCGGCTGCGGGTGCGGCCGGCGGCGGAACGTCGGCGGGCTCCGGCACCGACGGCGGTACGGACCCGACGGCGGGCGCCGATCCGGACGCCGCGGACACCTCGCAGCCGTCCGCCGCGCCGACCGACCCGGAGAAGCAGACCGTGGCGCAGTCGGGCGGGCTCACACCGTCGGAGGTGCTGGGCCTGATCCGGTGGGTGCTGCTCGGGGTTCTGG
This sequence comes from Streptomyces sp. SD15, assembly GCF_054462255.1. NCBI lineage: Bacteria > Bacillati > Actinomycetota > Actinomycetes > Kitasatosporales > Streptomycetaceae > Streptomyces > Streptomyces sp. SD15. The sequence continues at coordinate 79,841 of NZ_JBTLMO010000037.1, forward strand.
TGGCCGGCGGTGTCGCCGCTCTGGCGGGGCCCGTGCTGCTGAAGCTGTCCATGCGCAGGGCGGCCGCGGCCTCGGGAGACGCCGTGTGAATCAACCGGCTGGTGCAGGCGCTCCCCGGGGCGGTTTCCGTCCCGGGGAAAAGCGCTCCCCGGCGCCGAACTCCCTATGTGTCACCTTGGAAATGTGTTCTTAACTCAATGGGCGGCTGGATTTGGTGGTCGTAGTGATCCGGTGTGCGGAATTGTTTCCAGCGGTCGGCCGACGGGTCGGCGGCAACAAAATCCGGATTCTGCTTGACCGTCCATTCCTCGCAATCCGTTTTGACGGAGGAGAACAGTAGTGAACGTCAAGTCCCGTGCACGTATCGGTGCCGTTGTCAGCGTTGTTGCCCTCGGTGTCGGCGCCATGGCCGCTCCGGCTGTCGCCGACCCGGCGGACGGCAGCCACCGCGTGCTCGCCGGTGTCGGTTCCGACACCACCCAGGACGTCGCGAACGGTCTGGGTGATTCGGTGGACAGCGGTGCAACGATCGCCTCGTACGACGCCACCGGCTCCGCCACGATCCAGACGCGTGACAGCGGCTGCGTCATCAACCGCCCCAACGGCTCCTCCGCGGGCATCGACGCGCTGCGCAACGCCGTCGACAACACCACCGGTTGCCTGGACTTCGCCCGCTCCTCGCGGGTGCCGGCCGACAGCTCCACGACCGACCTGACGTGGATCCCGTTCGGCCGGGACGCGGTCACCATCGCGGTCCGCGAAGACAGCGATCTGAACGACCCCACCCCCCTGAACCTGCTCACGGCCGACATCGCCGCCATCTACCGGTGCGCCGCGGACCACCGCACGCTCAACGGCGTGACCCTCACGCCGAAGCTGCCGCAGGCCAACTCCGGCACCCGGACCTTCTTCCTCGGCCAGATCGGCGTCAGCGAGGCCCAGGTCGGTTCCTGCGTCGGCACCATGCAGGAGCACAACGGTGGGGAGCTGACGGGTGCGGGCGACATCGCGCCGTACTCCGTCGCGCAGTACATCGCCCAGACCAGCGGCGTGGTCAACGACCGTCACGGTGACACCGTCCTCGGCAACGTCAACGGTGTCGCCCCGATCGTCGGCGGGGCGCTCAACACCGCCTTCCCCTACGGCCGTGACGTCTACAACGTCGTCCCGACCTCGAAGCTGACCGACGCCACCATCGCGGCCACCTTCGTCAACACCTCCAGCACGACCTCCAAGGTCTGCGCCGACACGGCCACGATCGAGGCGTACGGCTTCGGCACGATCAGCAACTGCGGCACCACGACCCTCAAGGGCGAGCGCTGATCAGCACCACCGCGTAACCGCACGACGGCCGGGCGCCCAACGGGTGCCCGGCCCAGCGGCGTATCCACACACAACCGAAACCCTGTGGGGGGAACACCACATGAATCGCCAAGCACTACGGAGATCGCCGGCGGCACTGCTGATGTGCTGCGCGCTGCTGTTGGGTGCCCTGTCAGGGGTGCTCGCGTTGGCGGGCAAGGCTGAGGCGTTGACTCCGATCGGCAAGTTCACGATGCAGCCGACCTCGGGAAGTATCAAGGACGCGCCGTTCGCCACCTCCGTCACGACGGATGGCGCCTGCCCGGCAACCTCGAACCCGGACAAACCAATCCCCTCGGCCATGAACCTGTGGCTGGCCAAGCCGGGGAGCCCGGAGACCGTTCTTGTCAGCGCACGGCTCGCCACGACCTCTTCGGCCGACGGGATCTCCATCACGGGACCGTTCACGGTCTCGATGGCGGCTGTCACGGGGAACCCGAGCTTGGAGACCAAGCTGCGCGCCTACCTGCCGACCGGGTCGCTGGACGGGAAGTACATTCTGTACCTGGGCTGTGGTGGGGGAGTGACCGCCACTACCTCCGGGTTCGCGGCAACCATTCAAGTCTCGGGTGAAAACTGGTCCTTGGTCCAGGCGCAGCCGACCACCACCGTGTTGTCAGGACCCGCGAGCGCCGCCGTCAACAGTTCACTGAAGCTCACCGCCACCGTGGCCCCGGGCGCCGCGGGCAAGGTCTCCTTCGGATACAGCGACACCGCCGCCGGAACGCCTACGGAGCTCGGCACGGCGGACGTCGCGAACGGTACAGCGGAGTTCACCACCACGGCGGCTGCCACCTCCGGCACTCTCTACTACTTCGCCACCTTCACTCCGGCGGATCCGGACGCCTATCTCGGCTCCAAGAGCATCAAGAGCATCCAGATCACCGCGCCGAGCCAGTCCCCCACCACCTCCGCGTCCCCCACCACCTCCGTCACCCCGACCGACTCCGTCTCCCCGACCGATTCGGTCTCCCCCACCGACTCCGTCTCGCCCACCGAGCCCGCCGACCTCGACGTCACCGACGAGGACGGCAACACCCTCGATGCGAACCCCGACCTCGCCGCCGGCCAGAAGGTGAACATCACCGCCCGCGGCTACAGCGCCGACTCCACGGTCGACGTCACCCTCGCCGACAGTGAGGAGACCTTCGAGGACGCCACGGCCGACACCGACGGCACCGTCACGGACTACGAGTTCACCGTGCCCGAGGGCATCGCCGACGGCGACCACGTGCTGACCCTCGCCGAGGACAAGACCGACGGTCACAGCGTCGAGTTCGCGTTCACGACCGGCGTGGAGACCACCGACGAGCCGAGCCCGTCCACCAGCGACAGCGCGACCGACGGTGTCAGCGACTCCTCCGGCGGCGGCACCGGTGGAGACACCTCGGGCGGCGGCACCGGCGGCTCCGGCGGCACCGGATCCATGGCCGCCACCGGCGCCCAGGTCGGCGCCCTGAGCCTCGGTGGACTCGCCCTGGTGTGCGCGGGCGCGGCGCTCGTGACGCACGTACGCCGCAAGGGCCTGCTCACCTTCGGCGGAGACACCCCGAAGCACCTCTAGCCACAGCCCACGGCCGGGGGCGGGCCGCCGACCCCGCCCCCCGGCCGCGCACACACCCACCCGTATGCACACCCGTACGCCCGAGGAGCGCACCCACCGTGTCCGTGCTCGCCCCACCGCCCCCGGCCCCGCCCGCGGCCCAGGCACCTCCGTCCCCGCGGCCCGCCGAGCCGCGACCGCCGGCCCGGCCGGGGCTCGCGCTCGCCGGTGCCGCGCTGTGCGTGCTGGCCGCAGTCCTGCTCGGCTTCGCCTCCCATCTCACCCTCGCCGGGCATCTGCAGCACGCCCGTGACCAGCAGATCGCCTACGACGAACTGCGCGAGCAACTCGCCCTGGGCACCGCCCCGGTGGGCCAGCGCACCTTCGACGACAAGCCGCTCGCACTCGGCGCGCCGGTCGCCCTGCTGCGCATCCCGGCGCTGGGCCTGAAGGAGGTCGTCGCCGAGGGCACCACGTCCGAGGTACTGATGTCCGGCCCCGGCCACCGCCGCGACACCCCGTTGCCCGGACAGGCCGGCACCGCCGTCATCATGGGCCGCCAGTGGGGCTACGGCAGCCCCTTCGTCAAGCTGGACGACCTGCCCACCGGCAGCCGTGTCGAGATCACCACCGGCCAGGGCAGGGCCGTGTACGAGGTCACCGGCATCCGCCGGGCCGGCGACGAGATCCCCGCCGCGCTCACCGGCAGCCAGGGCCGGCTCACGCTCATCACCGCGACCGGCGGCCCGTACACCCCCTCCGGCATTCTGCGCGTCGACGCCAAGCTGCTCACCGACGTCCAGCCCAGCCCGCCCCGGCTGATCCGCAGCGGCTGGATCACCCCGGCGGAGGAGGCCCTCGGCGGCGACAGCGACGCCTGGCTGCCGGTGTTCCTGTGGTCGCAGGCGCTGTTCCTCGCCGCGCTGCTGACCGTGTGGACCCTTCGGAAGTGGGGCCGCTGGCAGACCTGGATCTGCGCGGTGCCGGTGCTGCTCTCCCTCGGGCTCGCGGTCTCCTCGGGCCTGACCCGACTGCTGCCCAACCTTCTCTGAGCGGCCCCTTCATCCCTTGATCCCTAGAACATCCTTGTACGTCACGGGAGTTGACCTCAAGCCATGTCTTCCGACCTCATCGACACCGTCGTCCAGCCGCCGGTCGTCCCCGGGCAGGGGCCCGCGACACTGCAGGCCGACGAGATCTCCGCCTGGTTCGCCGACCACAAGGTCCTCGACCGGGTCTCGCTCACCATGCCCGCCCGTCGCGTCACCGCGCTCATCGGGCCCTCCGGCTGCGGCAAGTCGACCTTCCTGCGCATCCTCAACCGCATGCACGAGCTGATCGGCTCGGCCTCGCTCGCGGGACGCGTACTGCTCGACGGTGACGACATCTACGACCGCGGCCGCCGTATCACCCACGCCCGCCGCTCGATCGGCATGGTCTTCCAGAAGCCGAACCCGTTCCCGGCGATGTCGCTCTACGACAACGTCCTGGCGGGCCTGAAGCTCAACGCCATCAAGACCAGCCGCGACGGCAAGGACGACCTGGTCGAGGAGTGCCTCACCAAGGCCGGCCTGTGGAAGGAGGTCAAGGACCGCCTCCGTCAGCCCGGCGGCGCCCTCTCCGGCGGACAGCAGCAACGCCTGTGCATCGCACGGTCGTTGGCGGTACGCCCCCGGGTGCTCCTCATGGACGAACCCTGCTCGGCGCTCGACCCGACCTCGACCCGCCGCATCGAGGAGACCATCGCCGACCTCAAGTCCGAGGTCACCATCGTGATCGTCACCCACAACATGCAGCAGGCCGCCCGCGTCTCCGACTCCTGCGCCTTCTTCCTGGCCTCGCACGGCACACCCGGGGTGATCGTCGAGCACGGCGACACGGACGCGATGTTCAACTCGCCGCAGGACGAGCGGACCGCGGACTACGTGAACGGGCGCTTCGGGTGACGGGACGGCAACCCGGGGGCAGGCGGCGCCGGCCGAGGGCGGCGCTGGTGGCGCCACTCGCCCTGGCCGCGCTGCTCACCGGGGGCGGTGCCGGGACCGGCACCGGGCAGTCCGCCGGGGACACCGCGGCCCGGGGCCGGGCCCCTACCGCCTCCGCCTCCGCCTCCGCGTCCGCCTCCGAGCCGTCCGCGGAGCGCAGCTCACCCGACTCCGTCGCGCCGTCCGGCCCTGCCGCGACGGTCACCCCGAAGCCGGACACCACGAGCGCCCCGGCCACCACCGGCGACAGCCGCGTACGAGGGCCGGATCTGTCCCAGCCCGCGCCCGCCACGTCTGCACGTGACTCGCGTGACTCTCCTACGAAAGCCCCCGCGACGCCCTCCGCGCCGAAAACCGGCACCGGATCCGGGGCGGCGGCCGGACGCACCGAGACCACGATCCGTATCGGCACCTGGTCCGCGCGGGTCGCCCGCGGTGGTCAGGACGAGGTGGACGCCTGCCGGGACGCGGTGCAGTGGACCGGGCCCGCGCTCGGCACCGAGAACGGCTACACCATGCGTACCGCCGTGCTCGTCGGCCACGACTACTGCGGCTTCGACCGGTTCGCGACCCTGCCCGTCGGCACGAAGGTCACCATCGCCACCCCGCGTGGCACCTGGGCCTACACGGTGTACGCCGGCTACGTGACCCCGGGGCGCGGCGCCCCGGCCGCCGGGCTCTACTGGGGCGATCTCACCCTGCAGTCGTGTGTGGGGCCGGACACGGGATTCAGCTACCTCATGAGGGACTGAGCCACCGTGCCCGGCCCCGTTCGGCATCCCGCCTGGTGTGAAGGGGGGCAGCGGGGCACCTGACGCCGATTGTGTTTCAGGGGGGACCGGAAACACATCCGGACAGCAGTTCTATGGTGGGGCGCGAGGTGCCGGGGCGGGCAGCCGGGGAGCATGCGACAGCCCAACTCCGTATGAATCGGCAGGCGGCGCCCGGGGGCGACGTCGGCGTCAGATGCCGGCCGCCGCCGACAGGTCCCGCTTGATCGCCGCCAGCAGCTCGGCGGCCTTCGCGTGGGCCGCGGCCGGTCCGGCGTGCGAGCCGACCGGGATGACGACCTCCAGGTAGCACTTCAGCTTCGGCTCCGTGCCGCTGGGGCGGACGATGACACGGGCGCCGTCCAGCGTGTAGCGCAGACCGTCCGTCGGCGGGAGCTTGTCCGTGCCCTTCGTCAGGTCCTCGGACCTGGTGATGGGCAGGCCCGCGAGGTGGGTCGGGGGCTGCTCGCGCAGGCGCCGCATCGCGTTCGCGATCAGCGAGAGGTCCTCCACGCGGACGGAGAGCTGGTCCGTGGCGTGCAGACCGTGCTCCACGGCGATGTCGTCGAGCAGGTCGAGGAGCGTGCGGCCCTGCTCCTTCAGCTCGGAGGCCAGCTCCGCGATGAGGAGCGCCGCCGTGATGCCGTCCTTGTCGCGTACGCCGTCGGGGTCGACGCAGTAACCGAGCGCCTCCTCGTAGCCGTACCGCAGGCCTTCCACGCGGGCGATCCACTTGAAGCCGGTCAGGGTCTCCTCGTACGGGACTCCCGCCTTCTCGGCGATCCGGCCGAGGAGGGAGGAGGAGACGATCGACTCGGCGAACGTGCCCCGCGCCCCGCGGCGGACCAGGTGGGTGGCCAGCAGCGCGCCCACCTCGTCGCCCCGGAGCATGCGCCAGTCGGCGCCGTCCTTGACGGCCGCGGCGCAGCGGTCGGCGTCCGGGTCGTTGGCGATGATCAGGTCCGGGTTCGTCTCGCGGGCCTTCGCGAAGGCGAGGTCCATCGCACCGGGCTCTTCCGGGTTCGGGAAGGCGACGGTGGGGAAGTCCGGGTCCGGGTCGGCCTGCTCGGCGACGAGCACGGGCTGCGGGAAGCCGGCGCGGGCGAAGGCGGCCAGCAGGGTTTCCGTGCCGACGCCGTGCATCGCCGTGTAGACCGTGCGGGCGGTGCGGGGGGAGTCCTGGGCGAGTACGGCGTCCGTGCGGGCCAGGTAGGCGTTCAGGACGCCCTCGTCGAGGGTTTCCCAGCCGTCGTCCGGGCGGGGGACGGTGGTGAGGCTCGTGATCGCGTCGATCTCCGCGGCGATCTCGGCATCGGCCGGGGGGACGATCTGGGAGCCGTCGCCGAGGTAGACCTTGTAGCCGTTGTCGCGGGGCGGGTTGTGGCTGGCGGTGACCTCCACGCCCGCGGCGGCGCCGAGGTGCCTGATGGCGTAGGCCAGGACGGGGGTGGGGAGGGGGCGGGGGAGTACGGCGGCCTTCAGGCCCGCGCCCGTCATCACCGCGGCCGTGTCGCGGGCGAAGTCGGCGGACTTGTGGCGGGCGTCGTAGCCGATGACGACGAGGCCGTCCGTCTCGCCCTTCTTCTTCAGGTACGCGGCCAGGCCGGCGGCGGCGCGGATGACCACCGCGCGGTTCATGCGCATCGGGCCCGCGCCGAGTTCGCCGCGCAGACCTGCGGTGCCGAACTGGAGGGTGCCACTGAAGCGTGCGGCGAGCTCGGTGACGTCCTTGGCGTCGATGAGCCTCGCGAGTTCCTCACGGGTGTCCGTGTCGGGGTCCTCGGCCAGCCACGCCTTGGCCCGTGCGATGAGTTCGTCCTGCACGTCGGGTGAACCTCTCTGGTTGGTGGTGGCTTGCGGTGTGTCCGGGGCTGGGGTGGGGGGTGTTTCGCCCCCGCCGCCCCTACCCGTCCCGTCCTTGGGGGCTCCGCCCCCAAACCCCCGCCAGGGGCGCTGCGCCCCCTGGACCCCCGCCAGGTATCCCAGCCCGTCCGGCGTTTGAGGACGAGGCCGT
>NZ_JBTLMO010000038.1:0-84256 GCF_054462255.1 Streptomyces sp. SD15
TGGGTGTCTCAGCCCGTCCGGCGTTTGAGGACGAGGCCGTTCAGGCCGAACGGGGGTCTGGGGGCGGAGCCCCCAGGGGACGGGAATGGGTAGGGGCGGCGGGGGCGAAAGAAGTCACCAGCCCCCCCCCTCCCCCCCCCGGTCTCACCATCCGAACCGGCTTGGTCCCGCCCCACCCGACCGGGCATACTGCCCCCATGCTCACGCACACGAACTTCCTGTTTACCTATGGCAACCGGCCCACCGGCTGCCATGGTCGTGCTGCTTGAGCAACTGACAAGCGACTTCCCAGGCGCCCCGGGCCGACAAGGCCCGGGGCGTCTGCCGTTTCCGGGCCCTGCCGCTCCGGGGCACCTCCACAGAGCAGAGGAGCCCCACCATGGCCGACGTACTCGACAAGACCGGCGCCCGCACCGACGAGGCCGCCGACGTGATCACCGACGCCCGCGACCGCATCGACGCGCTCGACGACCGGATCATCGGCCTCGTGCAGGAACGGATGGCCGTGTCGGCGGTGATCCAGGAGGCCCGGATCACGTCCGGCGGCCGCCGGGTGAACCTCTCGCGCGAGATGGAGATCCTCGGCCACTACAGGGACGCGCTGGGCAAGCCGGGCACCTCGCTGGCCATGACGCTGCTGGAGCTGTGCCGCGGCCGCGTCTGAACCCGTGCACGGCGTACGCACGTACGCATGCCCTCGCATCCGTACGGCGCGTGACCGGTGCGGCGCGGGCTTCGTTGGTCATGGTGTCCGTGCCAGCCAGGGGCGGGCTCGAAGGAACCACGCGTGGCTCCGCTGGGGCGATGAGACGTACGGATCGGATCGTGCCGTACGTCATGGGACCTCGTCCCAGGGTGGTGACCGGACGGCAGGGGACAGCAGCCCGGTCACTCAAGAGAACGGTCGGCTCCGGGGACGCCCGGGGCCGACCGGCGGAATCCGTGCAGAGATGGTCCAGGCGGTCGCGAAGGCCGTCACCCACTCAGCGCGAGGCGAAAACAGCCCACCCGGGGCCCCACCCCGCGCCCCCCAAGGCTGACTACCGCCCAAGACCAGCGACGCACCCCCCGGCGCCGCTCCCCAAGCACCGGCGCCGCCCCTGACGTCGGTGCTGACGAATGAGGGCCCCGCGGATTCCGCCCCGCGGGGCCCTTCGCCACGCCTGGGACGTGTGACGCCCCGCCACTCAAGCGGTCGCCCCATGTGACCCAGCCCACATAAAAATTCTGTGAATGGAGGCACAACCATTCACAGGTTTCCCGGGTCACACCTGACGAACCAACGGCCACACCCGCGCCCCACACGCGGAGGCCTCACCCAAAATCGCGTGCCGCTCCACCGCGGCACACCGGACTTTCGAGGTCTTCATGAAGCTTCGCCGTGCCATGGCCGTTGCGGCCGCGACGGCAGCCATAGCCCCACTGGCGCTGCTTTCGGCGCCGGCCGCCTTCGCGACGGACGAGAGCTCTTCCCCCAGCGCGACGGTCTCCGAGTCGGCCAGCGAGTCGGTGTCCGCGTCCCCGACCGACACCGAGACCGAGACCGCTCCCGCGCCCAGCGACACCGCGTCGGAGTCCGCGAGCGAGACCGCTCCGGCTCCGAGCGACAGCGCGAGCCCCTCGGCGAGCGCGACCGAGTCGGCTTCGCCTTCCGCGTCGACGTCGGCCACGCCCACGCAGTCCGCCGAGCCGTCGGACTGGCCGAGCGACTGCCCCGTGGACGACGACGGCGTGGACGCCGACTCCCAGCTGTCCCTGGCCATCTCCGGGCTGCCCGGCAAGATCGTCGCGGGCAGCGGCTGGCACGCCTTCACGCTGAGCGCCGCCAACAAGAGCAGCGAGGACCTCGGTCAGGTCCAGTGGCTCGCCGCCGTCGACAACTACGCGGAGAGCGACGACGAGGACGACTGGCTGGCCACCTACGCGCAGCTCGAGTTCTTCAACCCCGCGACCAAGACGTGGGAGTCCATCGCCGACGAGGTCGGCAACGGCTTCTACTTCGGCGAGACCACGCTGGGCGCCAAGGAGACGGTCGCCATCAAGCTCCGCGTCAACATCGGCGCGGACGCCCCGGCCGGCGACGGTTACGCCCTCGGCTTCGGCGGCTACGTGGACCAGGAGAAGGACTGCGTCCACAGCTCCTTCGCGTTCTACGAGCTCACCGTCCTCGCGGCCGGCAGCAACAACGAGAACCCCGGCGAGGCCAAGCCGGGCAAGGGCGACGGACCGTCCGGCGGCAAGGAGCCGCAGGGTGGCGCCGAGGAGATCCCGGCCACCGGCAGCCTCGCCGAGACCGGTTCCTCGTCCGCCCTCCCGACCATCGGCCTCGTCGGCGGTATCGCCGTTCTCGCCGGTGCCGGTGCGGTGTTCGTGGTGCGTCGCCGCAAGTCGGGTGACGTGACCGCGTAACACGGTCGGACACAGTCCACGTAGGCGGCCTCACGCCTCGTACAAAGAAGAAGGACCTGCGCTCGGAGGGGGGCGCAGGTCCTTCTTCTTTGCCCGTACGGGGGTTACGGATTCGGCCGCACCGTCGGCATCCCCAGGAACGGCAGCTTCAGCGCGCCGAACGCGTCCGCGGGCACCATCGGGTTGCGCGGCTCCACCGGCTTCAGGCGTTCGTACGCCGCGCCCGGCGCCGGACGCGGGTCCGCCTCGCCCTTGTTGGGCCAGTACGACATCGCGCGCTCGGCCTGCGCGGTGATGGTGAGCGACGGATTGACGCCGAGGTTCGCGGAGACGGCGGCACCGTCGACGACGGAGATGCCGGGGTGGCCGTACAGCCGGTGGTACGGGTCGATCACGCCGGTCTCCCGGGAGTCACCGATCGGACAGCCGCCCAGGAAGTGCGCGGTGAGGGGCGTACCCATCAGCTCGCCCACGTTGCTGCCCGGGAAACCGTTGATCTCCGCGGCGACGGCGGACGCGGCCTCCGACGCGGCCTTGATCTGCTTGGGGTTGGGAGCACCGTGTCCCTGCCTGGCGGTCAGCAGCCCCTTCCCCGCGCCCTTCGGCTTCAGATACGTCGTCAGCGAGTTGTCCAGCGACTGCATGACCAGCCCGATGATGGTCCGCTCGGACCATCGGCGGTTGGAGAGCGAGCGGAGCACGAGGAGCGGGTGCTTCGCCGCATTCACGAGCCACCCCACCACCCTCGACGAGCCCTCCGCATACGGGACTTGGAGGATGGACAGGCCGCCCATCGCGTTCGATCCCTTGCCGTAGCGGACGGGTTCGATGTGGGTGTTCTCGTCCGGGTGGATCGAGGAGGTGATGGCGACGCCCTGGGTGAAGTCGGCCCTGGGCGTGCCGTGTTGCTTGCGGTAGCGGCGGTCGACGGTCTGTGCGCCCACCAGCGCCTCGGAGTTGGTACGGGTGAGCTCGCCCAGCCTGCCGGACATGTACGGCAGTTGGCCGCCCGCCTTCATCCGGTGCAGCAGCGTCTGCGTACCGTACGTACCGGCGGCGATGACCACCCGCCGCGCCGTGAAGGTCCGCCCCTCGCCCTTCCGCTTCTCGTCGGTGGGCAGGGTGGCGACGGCGTACCCGCCCTGCGAGTCGTCGGTGACGGACACGACGGTTGTCATCGGGTGGACGACGGCGCCCGCCTTCTCCGCCAGGTACAGGTAGTTCTCGTTGAGGGTGTTCTTCGCGCCGTGGCGGCAGCCCGTCATGCACTCGCCGCACTCCGTGCACGCCTTGCGGGCGGGTCCGACCCCGCCGAAGTACGGGTCCGCGACCTCCTCGCCGACCCGGGCCTTCACCGTCCCGTCCGCGTCCTCCCCGTCCCCGAAGAACACGCCGACCGGCGCCATGTGGAAGGTGTCACCGACGCCCATCCGCTGTGCGGCCGCCTTGAGGTGGACGTCGGAGGGGGTCATCGTCGGGTTGAGGCGTACGCCGAGCATGCGGCGCGCCTGGTCGTAGTACGGCCGCAGCTCCTCCTGCCAGTCGGTGATGTCCTTCCACTGCGGATCGTCGAAGAACGCTTTCGGCGGTACGTAGAGGGTGTTGGCGTAGTTGAGCGAGCCGCCGCCGACGCCGGCGCCCGCCAACACCATGACGTTGCCCAGGAGATGGATGCGCTGGATGCCGTACATGCCGAGCGCCGGGGCCCATAGGTAGTTCTTGATGTCCCAGGAGTTCTTCGGCAGTGCGTCACGCGTGAAGCGGCGGCCCGCTTCCAACACGCCTACGCGGTATCCCTTTTCGGTGAGCCGGAGGGCGGTGACGGAACCGCCGAAGCCCGAGCCGACGACGATGACGTCGTAGTCGTACGCGCCGTCATCCTGCTGCTGGACAGAGTTCTCCTGTGACACGTGCTGCTCTCCTCGTTGAGAACGTGGTGCGGTCTAGCGGAGCCGGAGTGCCTTCATGACCTTGAGGCTCCGGCTCATGAACTCCGCGTACTTCTCGTCGTCCATGCCGAGCGACGGCGCCATCGGCAGCAGCCGCTGGTGGGCGACGGTCTGTGCCTCGGTGTACTTGAGGATGCCCTCGGAGCCGTGGCGGCGGCCGAGGCCGGAGTCCTTCATGCCGCCCATCGGCGACTGGACGCTGCCGTAGGCGGGCGCGTACCCCTCGTTGACGTTCACGGTCCCGGTGCGCAGCCGGGCCGCGACCGCGCGCCCCCTCCGCCCGTCCTTCGTCCAGACGGACGAATTGAGGCCGTACGGAGTGGCGTTGGCGAGTTCGACGACCTCGTCGTCCGTCTTGAAGCGGTAGAGGGAGACGACCGGCCCGAAGGTCTCCTCCGTGCAGACGGCCATCGGCGCCTCGACTCCGTCGAGGATGGTGGGCTCGTAGAAGTAGGGGCCGATGTCGGGACGGGCGACGCCACCGGCGACGACCTTCGCGCCCTTCGCGACGGCCTCCTCCACATGCCGGGTCACGGTCTCCAGCTGGCGCTCCCCCACCAGCGAGCCCATGTCGGCGCCGTACGCGAGGGACGTGCCGAGCCGCATGGCCTTGGTCCGGGCGGCGAAGCGCTCCGCGAAGGCGTCCGCGATGGACTCGTGGACGTACAACCGCTCGATGGAGATGCAGAGTTGGCCTGCGGAGGAGAAGCAGGCGCGGACGGCGCCCGCGGCGGCCTTGTCGACGTCGGCGTCCTCGAGGACCACCATGGCGTTCTTGCCGCCGAGTTCGAGGGAGACGCCGACGAGACGGGCGGCGGCGCCCTGGGCGACCTCGCGGCCGGTCCGGGTCGACCCGGTGAAGGAGACGTAGTCGGCGTGCTTGACGACCTCGGGGCCGACCACGGGTCCGTCGCCGATGACGACCTGGAACACCTCGGCGGGCAGCCCGGCCTCGATGAGCAGGTCACGCGCCCAGAGGGCGGTGAGGCAGGTCTCGGTGTCGGGCTTCATGACGACCGCGTTGCCCGCGACGAGGGCGGGGATCGCGTCGCCGACCGACAGTTCGAGGGGGTAGTTCCAGGGCGCGATCTGGCCGACGACGCCGCGCGGGTGGCGCAGTTCGGTGACCTTGGTGAGGGTGGGCATGGCGCCGGCGTGCCGCTTGGGACGGAGGTAGGCGGGGGCCTTGCGTCCGTAGTGCCGCGCGGCCACGACGACGGCCTGCACCTCTTCGTGGGCGTGCAGCCGCGCCTTGCCCGTCTCCAGCTGGATCAGGTCCAGCACCTCGGCCTGGCGGGCGAGCACGAGGTCGTGGAAGCGGAGGAGAACGGCGGCGCGCTGCCGCACCGGGGTGGCCCCCCAGGCGACCTGGGCCTTCCGCGCCCGCTCGAAGGCGGTCGCGACGTCCTCGGGGGTGGACTCGGGCAGGTCGGCCAGCTTCTCGCCGGTGAACGGGGTGTGGTTGGCGGTCCGTCCGGAGCCGACGACACCCTTGGTGAGCTGGGCGACCAGCTCGGGCGTGACCACGTCGGCGGCGGTGCGGGCGCCGGTGGGGGCGGGGGCGAGGGGGTTGGTGCCGGGGGTGCCCGTGCCGGTCTTCTCGAGCTGGTCCGTGCCGGTCTTTTCCGCGGCCTGCGAGTCCGTCATGAGCCGCAGGGTATGCCGGACCGCGCCCTTTGGGTACCCGTCGGTAATCGCCTTCACCGACCGCTCACACACTGCCAGTGATCGCTGGCAACAAAGTCCCTGATCAGGGCCTTACGGGTCCGACGATCACGGATTGACGACTCCGGGCGGATCTTGGACATCCTGGCCGGAGCCCTCCGCACCCTCCGCGAACCCTGAGGTGTCCAGTGCGAAGTCGAACGGCGCGGGCACGTGCAGCGGCCGTCCGAAGGGGACGGTGGTCCGCGACCGGTAACCCTTGGCCGACGGGTCCCAGAAGGCGGTGACCTCCTGGACCTGCATGTCGAGCACGAGGTAGACGGGCACGACGCGTCCGTACGTGTCCAGCTTGTCGAGCCAGTCGGCATCCTTGGTGGAGTCGGACGTCAGTTCGGCAACCAGGGAGAGCGCGGCACCATCGGCGCGCCGGCCTTCGGCGTCGAAAGCGGCTTCGTCTGCGACAAAGAGATCGGGTCCGAAACCACGCTCGGCAGGCGGAAACACGAACAGGAACGGCGATGTCTCCGCGACATGCCCCTCAGGCGCATGAGCCTCCACCTGACTGCGCAGCCTCCGCATGGGACGCAGGTAGCGCAGCTTCGACCACGGCGACACGACGATCTTCCCCCGGATGAGTTCGGCCTTGTAGCCGTCAGGCGTGTCCAGCTCCTCGACGATCCGGAGCATGTCCTCGAAGGCTCCGGCCGGAGGGCTGTCTATGGCCGTCGGACGCTCAGTCATGATGGTCACCACGGTCCTCCCCTGATTACAGAGCGTGTCTCCGTCTCCACCATAGTGCCGGGCCATCTCGATCGCCTGCCGCCCGGCCGCTCTCGCGCCGCCACCCGGCGCACGGCCTGAGGGCCCGGCTCCCACCGCAACAGCTTCCCGGTGTAGCCGACGTCAGGGCTCAACAGACGGTCATCCGGATCGTCGCGTTCCTCAGCTCGGGGAACGTTTCATGCCACGTGCTCCGCACGCCGCGCCCGAGCATCTTGCGCAGGATGGGCCAGTGGCGGACGAGCAATTCCCCGTCGAGGTACTGGACGAAGTCGTCTCGCAAACCGTTGTTGAGAACGATCCGATACATCCCCAGCAGCAGCTTTACGTCATCGATCTTGAAGACACGCAGCCCTGACCACGCCAGATGGAGCGGCAGGTCGACCTGGCCCGCCTTCGGCCCGTGGAGCTCATCGAGCGTCGCGGGCAGGCGCTCGGCGCCATAGCCCCACCGGGACGGGATCCGGCTGCTTTCGTCTCCGTACTCGGCCACGACAGCAGTATGCCGTTCCCGCGGTGCCGCCCGCACGCGTACGGCGATCACGCGGCGGCCTCGGTCCGGTCGACGGCCCGCGCCTCCAGCTCGCACCACAGCAGCTTCCCGCCCCGTCCGAAGAGGTCGTCGCCGAGCGGATAGCCGCCCCACGCGTCCGCGTAATGGCATACGAGGAACAGCCCGCGTCCGCCGTCCGCCTCGGCGGGGATGGGGTGAAGCGGGCCGGTGCGCTTGTCGAAGGGGGGCGGGATGTGCGGGTTGGCGTCCCAGACGCTCACGCGGAGGCGGTTACCGGGCAGGGCGCGTAGGCGGAGGGTGGCGGGGCCGGTGGAGTGGCGGTAGGCGTTGGTGACGAGCTCGGAGGTCAGGAGTTCGGCGGTGTCGGTGAGTTGGGCCAGGCCGTGTCCGACGAGTACCGCCCGGAGGGTGACTCGGGCGATCCGCGGGGCGCGCGGATTCTACGGTGAACCCAACGCCGCTCAACTGGGCCCTCGAACCAACGTGCAGGTGCTGAAGGTTTTGCTCGATAGTGCAAAACCTTCAGGTATTTACCTCGTGTGAGTGACCACCACGCCAGGTGTACGGAACGGAGCGAGGACATGGCACCGAGGAGCGCGCCATCGGCGCGCCGCCTCCGCATCGGCGTCGAGTTGCGCCGGATTCGCGAGCGCGCGGGCATGACCGCGGCGGAGGCGGCTCGCGCCCTGGGTACGACGCAAGGCCAGATGAGCAACATCGAGGCCAACCGCTTCGGCGTGAGCGCCGACCGCGTCCGCACCCTCGCCCGCATCTACCGCTGCACCGACCAGCCCTTGGTGGACGCCCTCTCCGACATGGCCGCCGACCGCACCCGCGGCTGGTGGGAGGAGTACCGCGACATCCTGCCGTCACCTCACCTGGACATGGCCGAGATGGAACACCACGCCACCGCTCTACGCGTCGCGCAGGTCATCAACATCCCCGGCCTGCTACAGACCCCCGACCACGCCCGAGCCCTCTTCGGCGAAGCGGTCCCGGCGCTACGTCCTCACGAGGTCGAACACCGCGTCTCGCACCGCATCAAGCGCCAGGCGGTCCTCTTCCGGGACCGGCCGGTGCCGTACACGGCGATCATCCATGAGGCCGCCCTGCGCATGCAGTTCGGCGGCCGTGACGTGACCCGGGGCCAGCTCCGGCACCTCGCCGAAACCAGCGAACAGCCCCACATCACCCTTCGCGTCATCCCGTTCGACGGGACCTCGTTCCCGACCGCAGGTCACGGGATCGACTACGCCCACGGCCCGGTGGCCGCCCTCGACACCGCACAACTGGACACGAGCCATGGCGTCGAACTCATCGACGCTCCCGGAAAGTTGGAGACCTACCGACTCGTCCTGGACCGCATGGAGCAAGCGACCCTCAAGCCCTCACCCTCCGTGGATCTCATCCACCGGATCGCCAAGGACACCTGAGGAGAGAAACCCGTGACCGAACACCATTGGCAGAAGTCCAGCTACAGCGAATCCGCCTCCTCCTGCATCTACCTCGCCACCACCCCCACCGAAACGATCCTCCTCCGCGAAAGCGACGAACCGGAGACCATCCTCACCACCGGCCCCCGCCAGCTCCGCACCCTGATAACCATCCTGAAGAACCCGCGCCAGGGCCCGCCCAGATCAGTCACCCTCTAGGTGCAGTTCCAGCGACGCGTCTCCCGCACACCGCTCCGCAAGAACCGCGATCTGATCCAACTGCGAGATATCCGATGCGGGCGCCGCCGCCCGCCCCCGCAGCAGTTGGATCTCCTGCATGAACTGCTCCATCTGCTGCGCTGTCAGGACAAGCGACCTATAAGGGTCCACCCTTTGCAGCATCGGCGTGCCGCTTCCTTCACACATGCGCGCGAAAGAATCCGAGCCGTCCGGAACGATTTCAAGGACCTCCATTCGGCGCCCTTTCGGACTCGTCCCTTTTTGATTTATCTGCACAAGAACGACATCGACACCCATTCCTAAAGATTAAGGCATGAGCGTCGAATGGCCTTGAAGTCACCACACTGACCGCGGTGTTGCCACAAGAACCGAGGCTGTCGGTGGTGAAGCAGTCCAGAGCACCGGCCCAGTTCGTTGGCGCACCGTCGCCCGAGGAGCCCGTGGAGTCCGTGGAGTCCGTGGAGTCACGTGTGTCGACCGCGCCCCGGCGCTTCGACGGCCCCGGGCTGGACTGTTGTCGGCCTGGGTGTAGCCGTTGATCTGCTGCGGGTCGATGGGGACATACGAAGGAGACCCGATTCGCCTCATGACCAGGCCCCTTGACCTTCCCCTCATGTTGAAGGCACAGGCAAGTCACGGTATCTTCACATCACAGTCGGCACGTTTTCCCGAAATCGGCGCACACACGCAAGTGGCGAGCGCCATCCCAGAGACGGGGGGTGCCCCGTCTTCCTTGGAGAACGTCCCGATGGCCACGCCCACCGTTTCGGTGATCATTGCCGCGTACAACGCGATGCCCTATCTGACGCGGTGCATCACGTCCGTCGCCGAGCAGAGCATCGGGCGGGACCGGCTCGAGGTCATCGTCGTGGACGACGGCTCCACCGACGGTACGGCCGCCGAGCTCGAGCGACTGGTTGACATGTACCCGGCGTTGATGCGGGTGATCCACCAGGAGAACTCCGGCGGCCCCTCCGCTCCCCGCAACCGTGGACTCGACGACGCCCAGGGCCAGTTCGTGTTCTTCCTCGACGCCGACGACTATCTGGGGCCCGAGGCCCTGGAGCGCATGGTGGCGATGGCGGAGGAGAACGGCACCGACGTCGTGCTCGGCAAGATGGTCGGCGTCGGCGGACGCGGCGCGCCCACGTCCATGTTCAAGCGTGACCAGCCGAAGACGGACGTCTTCTCCTCACGCGTGTACTGGACCCTCAACCCGATGAAGCTGTTCCGCCGCGAGCTGCTGGAGCGGCACCACCTGCGCTTCCCGACCGACCTGAAGATCGGCGAGGACCAGATGTTCGTGGCCCCGGCGTATCTGCACGCCTCGGGGATCTCCGTACTGGCCTCGTACGACTGCCTGTTCTGGGTGCAGCGGGACGACGACGGCAACATCACGCTGCAAACCGGAGGCTCCGAGCTCCGGCTGCGCTTCCTGCCACGCATCGTCGACCTGATCCTGGAGAACGTTCCGCCCGGCCCGGACCGCGACCACCTCGCCCACCGGCACCTGACCGTCGAGGTGCAGCAGCTCCTCGGCCACCTGGTCCGTGAACCCCGTGAGATCCAGCAGAAGGCGCTGGACCGGCTCGCCGCCGCCATCGCACCGCTGTGGCACGACGGACTGAACGACCGGCTCTCCGCGATGGCCCGGCTCCGGCTGCATCTCGTACGACACCGGATGCTCGCCGAGGTCATCGCACTGACCGGGTTCGAGACGGAGTTGGCCAAGAGCAAGGTGGCCACGCCGGTACTCGTCGACGGCGGCAGGGCGTTCGCCCGCTACCCCTTCCTTCGCGACCCCTCCCGCTCGGTCCCCGACGCCTGCTACGACATCACCGCCCAGCTCGGCCTGCGCCACCAGGTCAGCCGGACCGAACTGCGCGGTGCCACGCTCCGACTGGCCGGGCACGCGTACTTCCACCGCGTGGCGACCGACGACGTGACCGCCGAACTCGTGCTGCGCGAGCGCGACAACGGCACGGAGTACCGCCTTCCGGTCACGCACACCGCCACCCCCGGTCTCGGCGCCGACGAGGACCAGGGGCAGTACACGTACGACAAGGCCGGATTCGAGGTCGATGTCGACATCGACACCGCCGCCGACGGCGCGCCGCTGGACGACGGGCTCTGGGACATCTCCCTGGCAGTCGGCGCACAGGGGCTGACGCGCAAGGTGCGGATCGGCGGCAAGCGGGCCGAGGACGTGTCCGGCGCGGCGGACACCCGCGTCGTGGACACCGCCCGCGGCATCCGCGCCATCACCCTCTACACCACCAAGCCGCACGGCAACTTCACCCTCGACCTCGGCGAGAAGAAGCACCGGGTGCTGCCGCATCTGAAGCCGGGTACGGTCCGCTGGAGCGCCAGCGCCCCCACCGAGCTGCAGATCACCGGACAGTGGACGCTCGGCGCATACCCGGACGGGCCGTTGACCGTGGCCCTCAGCAGCGACAGCGGTGCCACCGCCGCCTTCCCCGTCGCACCGACCGCGCACGGTGACAGGTTCACCGCCCGCGTGCCCGTCTCCGAGCTTCCCGCCGGCGTGTGGCGCGGCGAACTGCGGCTCTCCAGCTGGTCCTTCCCGCTGCCGCCGCTTCCGACGGATCTGACTCCGGCCAAGTGGCGCCGCCGGGCACTGCCTTGGTACGCGAAGCCTGCCCCCGGCGCCGACCAGCAGTTCGCGCTGCTGGTCGCGAAGACGGAGCTGGTGAAGGCGTTCTCCGGCAAGCTGAAGCCGTAAATCGCGCGGCAGGCTTTCTGGCTTGACGTTCCTTTGACCGTTCCCTCATCCATGACCTCGGTCTCCGACGCGGTCGAGAGCTGCGCGGGCGGGTTCCAGGCCACCGCGAAGGGCGAGACCGAGAAGTTCACCAAGGTCGAGGCGGAGAAGGCCTCGGGCAGCGGTGACGAGTCGGTCGCCTTCGCCGTGACCGGAGACGCGGACGCCGACGGAATCGTCGTACACGGCGAGGTCGTACGCCACGGCAGCACCGTCGCCACGTACTACTCGCTGAGCGTCGCAGATGAGCTGAGGTTTCCTCGGCGATCCTGGGTTTTCCTGGATCGCGGGAAGCGGCCCGTGGTGCATGGCTGGGTATCACTGCGCATGACCCTGGCGGCGTTCGCCGAGGACGAGGCGGCCACGGAGTACGACGTCCCCGACGAGCTCATCAAGGCCCAGGCCGACAAGCTCGCCTGAGCCGCCCTCGGATACACGCGGTCACAGCTTGTCGATGTCCAAGTTCGCGATCGCCGTCCTGGCGACTTCACGGCCGCGGTCCGTGAAGTCGCCCTTGCCCGGGTAGCTGATCGTGAGCTTGTACATGTCACCCTTGGACGACTTGTAGTAGAAGATCTTCACCTCGCGCGGCAGCGGGTTCTGGCTGTCGGTGGTCTTGTAGGCCACCGTGTTCTCGCCGGACTTCTTGCCGTGATACTTGGTTTCGACGGGTTCCGTCGTCGCACCCTCGGGCATGTCGAGCTCGTACTCGCCGCTGTCCTTGAAATCGTCGTCGTCGGCGTACATTTCGGCGGCCGCGGAGTTCTTGATCTGGCTGCTCGTGTCCTCGGACTTCTTGGCCAGGGTCAGGCCGACCCAGATGCCGCCACTCAAGTCGCTGTACGTGACCCAGTGCCCCTTGTCCGTCGTCCGGTCCGGGGTCGCTCGCTTGTAGCCCGCGGGCACCGCGAGGGTCGCGGCGACGTCGGTCTCGTGGTGCTTCTTCCAGTCGTCGGGCAGCGGCCCCGCGAACGGGTTCGCGATCACCAAGTACGCCGCCACCGCCGCCGCGACGACTACCGCACCCAGCCCGAACAGGGCCTTCCGGCCCACCCGCAGGCCCTTACCGCCGGGCACCGCGAGCTGTACGACCTGCGTGGGCTCGGGGGCGGGCGGCTCGGCGGCCTGCTCCAGCAGACGGCGGACCTGCGCCGCGCCGGGGCGGCGGGACGGGTCCTTGTTCAGCAGCCCGTTGATCACCTCCGCCAACGGCCCCTGCGCCGAAGCGGGCACCGCCGGCGTGGAGTTGAGGACGGACTGGAGGGTGGCCGGGGTGTTGCTGCGCCGGAAGGGGGAGACGCCCTCCGTGGCCGCGTACAGGACGACGCCGAGCGACCAGAGGTCGGAGGCGGGGCCCGGGCGCTGGCCCAACACCCGTTCCGGCGCGATGTATTCGGGCGAACCGACGAAGCCGCCGGTGTCCGTCAGATTCGTCTCGCCCTCGATCTGGGCGATCCCGAAGTCGGTGAGGACGACGCGGTCGTGGCTGCCGAGCAGGACGTTGTCGGGCTTGACGTCGCGGTGCAGGATGCCCGCCGCGTGTGCGGCCTCCAAGGCGCCGAGCACCTCCAGGCCGACCCGCGCCGCCTCGCGTACGCCCAGCGTGCCCTCCTGGAGGGCGGCGCCCAGCGAGCGGCCCCGCACCAACTCCATGACGATCCACGGCTGTCCGTCCACGACGGCGACGTCGTGGACGTTCACCACGGCAGGGTGATCGAGGCGGGCCGCGGCGCGCGCCTCTCGGCGCATCCGCTCGAAGGCGTTGGCACGTTCGCGCTCGGGAAGGTGGTCCGGGACGCGGGGCTCCTTGACGGCGACCTCACGGTCCACCGTCTCGTCCTTGGCCCGCCAGACCGTGCCCATGCCGCCGTGGCCGAGTTTGGCCAGAAGCCGGTAGCGGCCCGCGACGAGCCGACCGGTACCCGGCTCGTCCTGGGGAGGCACGACGGGTGTCGTCGTCCCCGCCCCCGCCTCCGGAACGATCTGGGTGGGCGCGGCATACGGATTGCCCGGGTACGGGACCCCGGACGGCTGGTGCGCCGATACCGCCGGGCGTGGCGGTTGTGGCGGTTGCAGACCAAAACTCGTCGGCTCGCCCGACCCGTTGGGAAGTCCCCCGTTGTTGCTCATGAGTCCATCCCTATCGCGGCAAGCGCTTCGGCATCCAGACCTGTCCGTCAGGAGTCACAGACCCGTGACGCGGGCCACCCTTTATCTCCCTTTTATGTCCCGTTCACGACCGTGCGAACGTGTCCACCGCCACGTCGAAGTACTCCTTCGCCTCCGCCACCCTGCCGACCGGCGCCGAGACCCACACGTCGTACATCCGGCCGTTCTCCTCCCAGCAGAGGTCGTACGTGTGCCGGGCGCCCTCCGCCATGGTGAAGCCGTCCCAGGTGAACTCCCAGAACGCGGCGGGCTGTCCGTCGTGGGCGGTCGAGGTGACGGTGCCGTCGCGGTAGCCCGGGTTCGTGGAGGGCCCCTCGGCGTGTGCGCGCCGCATCAGCGTGAGCGGGCCGCCCGGCTCGGGGTCGGACATCTTGACGCCGAGACGGAAGGTCTGCCCCGGCGACATGTAGAAGATCCGCTCGCCCTGCGGGTCACGCGTGAAGTCGTCGGGCACAGCGAGCGAGAACCCGTCCGGGTCATCGACCGTCCGGTAACCCGAGGGTGCCTCGCCGGAGGTGGCGGTCGGTGTCTGCTGCCGGGTGACGGTGACCGTGGGGACGGGGCTCGGCGACGCCACGGATGACTCGGACGACGCCGGAGTGCCCGGGGACTGCGACGCGCTCACGGTCGTCCGCGGCGTCGAACCGGCGGGCGGGGCCGGCGTACCGCCCCCGCCGTCACCGCCTTCGTTCATCAGCAGCGCCGCCGCGGACACGCCCGCCCCGGCCATGGCGGCGACCAGCGCGGCCACGACGAGCATGCGCCGCGCGGGGTACTTCGGCGCGCGGTCGAACACCGCGGCGGTGGGAGGGGAGTCGGGCGGAGTGACCGGCGAAGCCGGATGAGCGGCGGGCTTCCGTTTCGGTACGTCCCGCTGCGTGGGCGTGTACCCGGCCGACGCGGACCGCGGCGTACGACCCGTATCCCGGAACGCCCGCAGCAGCCGTTCCGCCTCCACCGCGTCGAGCCGCCGGTCCGGATCGCGCTCCAGCAGCCCCCGTACGACGGGAAGCAGCGGCGTGGCCTGCGCGGGCGGGCGGATCTCGTCCATGACGACGGCGTGCAGGATGCCGCCCAACGAGTCGCGGTGGAACGGTGATTCGCCGCTCAGCGCCGTGCACAGCAGCGCACCGAGCGACCACAGGTCGGACTCGGGGCCGGTCCTCGCCCCGGACATCCGCTCGGGCGCGGTGTATTCGGGCGAGCCGACGAAGGATCCGCTCTCGGTGAGCGTCGTCGCGCCCTCGACCTGGGCGATGCCGAAGTCGGTGAGGACGACGCGGTCGGTGTCCGCCTCCATCAGGACGTTCGCGGGCTTGAGGTCCCGGTGCAGGACGCCCGCGCCGTGCGCGCGACGCAGCGCACCGAGGAGGGCGATGCCGATCCTGGCGGCCTCGCGGGCGTCGACCGGACCGTCGGCGGAGATCCGCCCGGCGAGCGAGCCGCCGTCGATCAACTCCATGACGATGTACGGACGTTCGCCCTCTTCGACCACGTCGTGGACGACGATGATGTGCGGGTGCCGCAGCTGCGCGACCGCGCGGGCCTCGCGCAGGGTGCGGTCGCGCTGCATCCGGGCCTCGTCCCCGGAGAGCGAGTCGTCGAGGGCGAGCTCCTTCACGGCGACCTGGCGGCCGAGCAGCTGGTCGGTGGCACGCCAGACGACCCCCATGCCGCCCCGCCCGATCCTGGCCTCCAGCCGGTAACGGCCGGCGATCACCCGGACGTTGTCCCCCTCGGTCCCCATAGGCCCCATCATGCCGCACCGGACGGTCACCCTCCGGGACGGCAGGGCTCGCGGTGGCCGTCAACCGGCCTGATCCAGCCTTCTCCGGCCTTGCCCAGCCCGGGACGCCAGGACCTTGTCCGACCGCGGAATGCCAGGGCGCCTTATCCGGCCTCGGGACGCCAGCCGCGCAGGATCGTGTCGAACTGCCGGCGCGTGGTGTCCCAGTCCGCCGCGGGGGCGGACATGTAGATCGCGTACTCGACACCGCCACGGCTGAGATACGTCTGCTCGATGGCGCGGCGCTCGCCCGGGAACGTTGTCTGTCCCGGCAGCGCGGTCCAGGTGAAGTCCCACAGGGCGCCCGGGCAGTCCCGGTAGGTGTTGGGCTTCAGGGTCACCCGGTTGTAGTCGGCCAGCTTGGTCAACTGCTCCTCGAGGTCCAGCTGGTGGGCGTGCGCGGTGTCGAAGTCCGGCGAGTCGTCGACGGCGATGCGGACGAAGTGCTTGCCTCCGTCGGGCGTGTAGTCGACCTGATTGCCGTCGGCCTGCCGCTCCCAGCTTTTGCTGGGCAGAGCGAGGCTGAAGCCTTCGACGTCGGACACGCGCACCCAGGTGTCGGGCACCCCGCCGGACGGCTCCGGCTCCTGGCTCCCCACGGCGCCGGTCGCCGTGCTCGTGGGCTTCGTCGTGCTGGGCGTCGTGGCGCCGGGCTTCGCGATGCCGGGTTTCGTGGTTCCGGTCGAGGCGCTGCTGTCCGTACCGGCCGTCCGCGTGCCCTCCACGTATTTCAGCGCCACGGCACCGCCGCCTCCGATCAGCGCGGCGAGTACGACGACGAGGGCGACCGTACGACCGCGGCGGCGCTTCCTCGGAGCGACGGACCTGGGCCCGGACACCGGCTCAGGAAGCGCCGGCGTCGCTCCATATACCTCCGGTCCATGCGCCTCCGGTCCATGCGCCGCCGACCCGTGCGACACCGCCCCATGCGGCGCCGCCTCGTACGCGCCCGTCCCCATCCCACTGCTCGTATCCACATGTTGCGTCGGCACATACGCCTGCGCCGCGCTCGGCCGCCTGCCCTCCGCGGCCTCGGAGAGCATCTGCTCCGTCTCCTCCGCTCCGGGCCGTACGGCGGGATCCTTGTGTAGCAGCGCGGTGATGACGGGCCCGAGCGCACCGGCGTACCGCGGCGGCGCGGGCTCCTCTACGACGACGGCCTGCATGGTGGTCAGCGGCGTGGTGCGCCGGAACGGTGACCGCCCCTCCACCGCCGTGTACAACGTCGCGCCGAGCGCCCACAGGTCGGCGGCCGGACCGGGATCGTGGCCGCGCACCCGCTCGGGCGCCAGATAGTCGACCGAGCCGACGATCTCACCGGTGCGCGTGATGGTCGTATCACCCTCGACCTGCGCGATCCCGAAGTCGGTGAGCAGTACACGCCGGTCGGCGGACAGGAGTACGTTCCCCGGCTTCACGTCGCGGTGCAGTACACCGGCGGCGTGGGCGGCCCGCAGGGCGCGCAGCACCCACAGCCCGATCCGCGCCGCCTCGGCCGGTTCGACGCGCCCCTGTTCCTTGACCGCGTCGGCCAGCGAGTTACCCTCGACCAGCTCCATGACGATCCATGGCCGGTTGTCGTGCTCCAGGACGTCGTGGATGGTGACGACGGCCGAGTGGTTGATCCGGGCGGCGGCCCGCGCCTCGGCGTTGGTACGGGCCAGCAACACGGGTCGGTCGCTCTCCGCGACGTACAGCGCGGCGGTCAGCTCCTTGATGGCGACCGCACGGTGCAGCACCTGATCGTGCGCACGCCACACTCGGCCCATGCCACCGCTGCCGATGGATTCGACAAGCCGGTAGCGGCCCGCGAGGAGCAGGCCCTGCATCTGATTCACGTTTCCCCGCAATGGTCTTGACGAGTTCAGACTAGAGAGGGGTCACGCGCGCAGGGAACCGGCGGAGGCGTTCGGAGACCGCACTGTGACGGTTCTCCCTTCCGGGTACACGTGGGAACCGTGGGGCGTTCACGGACTCGTGGATCCTGAGAGTCACTCGGAGACGGCTCAACCGGTGACCTGATAGGTCTCCGAAGCCTGCTCGTACAGCCGTGTCACCTCGTCCCGTTCGGCCTCCGGGCCGCGCACCTGCACCACGTGGTAGCGCCCGTCGAGGATGATCGCGAGATTGCGGACGAACAGCTCCTGCCCCGCGGAGTTCTGCCAGGTGAACTGCCCCTCGGCCATGGTCCGTCCGCCCACGTCGATCCGCCGCATCCCGCTGGACGTGGCCCACGTCGAGTCGCGGAACGGCTGCAACTCGCTCTCCCGCTCCCGCTGGTACGCCAGCGGATCACTGCCGTACGTCGCGGTGCTGTCCCGTCCGGGTACGACGATGAGCTCGAAGCTGCCGTCGGAGTAGACGACCTGCCCCTGCCCGTTCTTGGGCGTGCGGTCCCAGCCGTTGGCCACGGCGATCCGGAAGCCCTCGGCGTCCTCGCGGCGGGTGAAACCCTGGGCGACCTCGGAGTCGTTGGACTGCGAGGTCGATGAACTCGAGTCGCCCGAGGGGTTGTTGTCCGCGTCGGAGCCGGGGGAGGTCTGGTCGGGCCGCGGTTCGCTGCTCGCCTTCCCGTCGGTGCCCGTGTCGGAGGAGCTCCCCGGTGCGGGGCTCACCTCCCCGGCGGAGCCGGTCCGTTGGCCGTCGGCGTCGCTGTCCGGCTTGGCCTTCGGCATGAAGACCATCGCGTACGCGACCGCCGCGACCAGCCCGAGCAGGACCAACAGGACGAGGTTCCGGCCCAGCCGTCGGGGCTTGGCCGGCCCGGCCGAGGCGGTCGGCCTGGTCGGTTTAGTCGGTTTGGTCTGCTTGTCGTGCCTTGCGCGCTTGTGGCGTGCGTGCGGGCCGGCCGCGGGCAGCCGTCGAGCGCGGCGCCTGCGAACGAGCTCACCACGTCGCCGTACGATCGGCAGCCGGCTGGGGTCGACGGGGGGCGCCGCTATGACGTGCGCGCCCGCCTCGGGCTCGGGAGCGGACCGCACGAGCGAGCGCAGCCAGCCGCGCAGCTCCTCGAAGTCGAGCCGCTCGGTGGGGTCCTGACGCAGCAGCGACTCCACCACGGGCCGCAGCGGCCCGCACTCCTCCGCGAACGCGGGCGGCTCCGCGCACACCAGCTGCACCAGCTCGGCGGTGTTCTCCTCCGGGTAGGGCGCATGGCCCTGGACGGCGCGGAAGAGCAGCGCCCCCAGCGCCCACAGGTCGGTCGCGGGCCCGATCGGCGCCGCCAACTGCCAGTTCTCATGCACCGGCCCGGCCTGCTCGGGCGCCCACCGCTCGGTCACCGGCCCGACGACGGCCATCCGGGCCTGCCGGGCACGCTCCGCGGCGAGCGCGGTGGCGGGGCCGCGACGCGGGGGCGCACCGGCGACAAGCTCGTCCCAACGGCCGTTGGGGGTCGCGGGGGCGAGGGCGGAAGCAGATGACTGACGCTGATCAGGGGTGGGAGCGGGCGTGCCGTTTCCGACTACGGGGCCGGGGATGGGGCTGAGGCCGGTGACAGGACCGGGGAGAGCGGGAAGCCCCTGACCGTTGCCGCCACCACCGCCACCGCCACCGCCACTACCGGAACGGGGCTGGGCGCCATGCCAGGCACTCGTCTGCCCGACTCCGTACGGGTCGGCGATCTGGCCGGGGGGCGCACTCTCGGGCTGGTACTCCGTGCCCGGCCCGGAGCCCTGAGCGGACGGTGCGGAGGAACCAACCTGTTGAGCGGACCGGGGCGCGGGCAGTGCGGCCGGCCCGCTCCGTTGCTGTTCCTGTACGCGGGCGGCGGCACGCGCTCCGGCACGGTACGCGGCGATGGCCCCGGCCCGCGCGGCCCGGACGTCGTCCCCGGCTTCGGGAGCCCGGCGCCCCACACCCGTTCCACCCCCGGCGGGCGGCTCGGCAACGGGAGCCCCGTTCTCGGCACGGGCCTCGATCGCGGCCCGCCGAGCGGCTTCCGCGTCGGCCCCGTGCGCACTGGCGGCCACCACTCCGAACGAAGCTCCGGCCCGCACACCGGGCGCGCCACCGCCTGGAGCACCGGCCCCGACGCCTCGGCCGGGACCTGCTCCCGCGTTGAGCGAGCCGGCGTTCCGTACCTGCGCGGCGCCCCCGCCCCCCTCACCGCCGGAACCGCGAGAGCCCCCGGAACCCGCAGCACGTCCGGAACCCTCTGAGCCTCCTGAGCCCCCCGAGCTCCCTGAGCCCCTCGAACCCTCTGCACCCTCGAAGTCCGGCACCGGTACCGGGTCGTACCCGCACAGCGCCTCCTCCGCGGCTCCGGCCGCCAGACCGGTCAGCATCACGCGGCCGTCGTCGCAGACGAGCACCGTACGCACGGTGATGTTCCGATGCACCCACCCGTGCGCGTGCAGTACCCGCAGCGCGGTGAGGACGTCGGCGGCGACCTCGGCCGCCCGATAGGGACTCAACGGCTTCTCGGCGAGCAGCGCGGCCAGCGGCCTCGCGGGCACGAACTCGCTCACTATCCACAGCGACCCGCCCTCGGCGAACACGTCGAAGACCTGGTCGAGCCGGGGATGGTCGGGGATCTGCGCGGCGGCCTGGGCGGCCTCGATCGCCCGCCGCACGGCGGGTTCGGTGGGCCGACGTGTGGTCCGCGCGGAGGCGCGCCGTACCCCGCCGTCCCGCGCCACGAACCCCTCGGGCAGCCCGTCCGCGTCGAGCACCTCCGCCTCGACGACCTCGGGCAACGGCACCTGCCGAACGAGGACTTCCTGTCCGCTGTAGGTGTCGAAGGCCCGCGTCTCGGCGAATTCGTACTCGTCCGAGGGTGGCAACGGCAGGCGGTAGCGGTCGGCGAGTACTCGTCCCGCGTAGTCGTCCACGATGCCTCCCCCGGCCGACGGGTGGTCAATTCCGTTCGCCATGCATCCCGTTACAGGCTTCGTACGGTCCGCAACCACTCACGATACGTGCCCGAGGCAACCCGCAAAGCGGGGATGCGAGATGTCACCGCCCCGTGACCGACCCCTACAACAGACACCCCGGGCGAACCGTCCCGAACTTCACGACATGAGTCCGGGCCGACACCACAGGCCGCCGCACCTCAAGGCTCCGTACCTCGAGACTCCGTACCTCGAGACTCAGCGCCTCAAGACTTCGGCTGGAACGTCGTCGTCAGCGTCTGCCACGTGTCCTCGCGCAGATCGCTGTCCCACGTGGACGCCTTCGCCGAGTACATCAGCCCGTACCCGAGAGAAGAGTTGACGACGAACCCCCGGTCGATCGACCGGTACTTCGTGCCGCTCTCCTGATAGGTGAACTCCCAGTCGGCCGTGTTCCAGCCGCGGTAGTCCACCTCCTCTATTCGCACCCGCTTGTACTGCGAGCGCGTCATGTACCGCTCCTGGTTCTTCCAGTCCGCCACCGGGTCGGACTTGGGTGTCGTCGTCCAGCCGACGAGAAGCCTCTGCCCGTCGGGCCCGGTGAACCGGACTCCCGCGGCGTCCGTGGACGCGTACTTCCACCCCTTGGGCAGCCCGATCGAGAACCCCTGACTGCCCTTGTACGTCGACACGGCGGTGGAGTCCGACGAGCCCGACGACTCCTTGCCGTCGCCGCTCGTGCCGCTCTCCTCGCTCTTGTCGCTCTCCTCGCTCGACTCACTCGTGCTCGGCGTGCTGCCCGAAGTCCCGTCAGCGACGGAACCGGTGTCGTCGTCCTTCGTGTCGCCACTGTCCTTGTCAGCGCCGCTGGTCGCGTCCTCGCCACCGCTTCCGGCGGACACTCCGCTGGACGTGGCCGCCTTGGTGTCGCCGCTCTTGCCGTCCTTCGATCCGCTGTCGTCACCGCCACCGAGGGTGAGGGCCAGCACGGTCCCGATCACGGCGAGCACCACGACCACCGCGATGATCACCAATGTCCGGCGCGGTACGACATCCGTGAGCGGCGCCCTCGGCGCGGGCCGTGGCGGCCTCTCGGGCGCCACGGGCCAGCCCGAGGCCCGCCCCGCCGAACCGGCAGCACCTCGCGCACTCGCCGCACTCGCCGAACCGGAGTTCAGCCCCACCGACGCACTGCCGCCGGCCTTCTCCGAGGCGGACACCCCGGCCTTCCCCGATACCGCGGGTCCGGCCTTCCCGCCCCGCGGCGTCGACGCATCCGCGCCCGCCGGAGCCGTCGGAGTCGCTGGAACCGCCGGAGCCGCCGAAGCCGCATCCTCACTTCCGACCGACCCTCCGACCGACCCGGAGGCCGCCGTACCGCCGGACTTCGCACGTGCCGTCGCCGCCGCGGTGGCCGCCGCCGTGGCCGCGCCGGCCGCCGAGGCAGCCTTCCGCACGGAACGCATCGCCCCCCGCAGCCGCTCCCCGGCCTCCTCGCCCCGCTTGGCCCCGGAGCCACCCGAGCCGCCCGAACTCCCCCGGCCAGAACCCTCGTCCGGCACCGGCGGCAAGGCCACGACCTTCGTCGCGTCCGGCGGCTCCGGCACGGTCTCCTTGGGCTCGGGCGCGTAGATCACCTCGTTGAGCATCACCCGCGCACGCTCGTTGTCGAGCCGCTGCTGGGGGTCCTTGGCGAGCAGTCCGTAGATCACGGTCTCCAGCGGACCCGCGTTCTTCGGCTGCTCCACCGGCTCGGTCATCACCGCGGTGAGGGTCGCGATCGCGGACCCCTTGTCGTACGGCGGCACTCCCTCGACCGACGCGTACAGCAGACCGCCCAGCGACCACAGGTCGGCCGCAGGCCCGGGCTTGTGACCGCGCGCCCGCTCCGGCGAGATGTATGAGGGCGCGCCGACGAGCATGCCGGTGGAGGTGATGGACGGGTCGCCCTCGACCTGCGCGATGCCGAAGTCGGTCAGCACGACCCGGCCGTCGTCCGCGATCAGCACGTTCGACGGCTTCACGTCGCGGTGCAGGATGCCCTCGCGGTGCGCCGAACGCAGCACGTCGAGTATCACGAGCCCCACCTCGGCGGCGCGCTTCGGCGTGAGGAGACCGTCCTCGCGGATGACCTCGGCGAGCGATTTGCCCTCGACGAGTTCCATCACGATCCACGGCCGGTTGTCCTCGTCGACCACGTCGAAGACCGTCACCGCGCCGTTGTTGCGAATCCGCGCGATCGCCTTGGCCTCACGCAGCGTGCGCGTGATCAGCCGCCGCTTCTCGTCCTCGTCGATGCTCGACGGGAACCTCAGCTCCTTGACCGCGACCGTGCGACCAAGGGTTTCGTCCTCGGCCCGCCACACCGTGCCCATGCCACCGCGGCCGAGAACATCTCCCAGCCGGTACCGCCCGGCGAGGAGACGACTGCTCTTGTCCTGACGGGATGCTCCCGCCCGCTCCGCCTCCGACATGCGTCCCCTCATGCAACCCGCCCTGACAGAGCCTCCATTGTCCCTCACCCGACAAGCGCTCAACGCCCAGGGGCCCCTCAGGAGGGGTCCCCGCCCGCCGGCGGAGCCGTGCCGTCCCCCATGATGGGCCGCGAGAAGGAAGGACCGCCGATGCCGCCGCGCCGGACACGTCGGACACTCTTGGTCATATTTGTGTCCCTGACCCTCCTCGGCCTGACCCCGACCGGCTTGCTCGGACTGACCCCGACTGCTTCCCACCCGCTTTCCCACTCCCTCATGTCCACGGCCCCGACGGGCTCCCGCACCCCCGCCACCCCCGCCACCCCCGCAACGGACGCCGCCCGCTACCTCCGCTACCTCCGCTCCCGACTCTCCCTCCTCGTCACCCGCGACAAGGCCCCGGCCGCGGCGCTACTGGCCCTCGACGATTCCGGCTCACGCTTCGCAAGCGTCGGTGACGACAACTCCGGTGACGACATCTCCGCTGCCGGCATCGCCCGCGGCGACCACTTCCGCGCAGGCAGCATCACCAAGACGTTCATCGCAACCGTGGTGCTCCAGCTGGCCGCCGAGCACCGGCTGTCCCTGTCCGACTCGGTGGACGCTCACCTTCCGGGGCTGGTGCGCGGCGCGGGCAACGACGGCCGACGTCTGACCCTGCGTTCCCTCCTCACCCACACCAGCGGTCTGTACGACTTCACCGCGGACACCAAAGGCACCGTCCCCGTCACGCCACTCCAGGCCGTACACATCGCACTCACCCACCCCCCGGCGGCCCGCGGCCGCTTCGCCTACTCGAACACCAACTACGTCGTGCTCGGCATGGTCGTCGAACAGGTCACCGGCCACTCATATGCCGCAGAGGCCGAGCGCCGCATCATCACTCCTCTCCGTCTGACAGGCACCTCCTTCCCCGGCGCCCGCGTCTCTCTTCCCTCCCCGCACGGCCGCGCCTACGCCGCCGACGGCTCCGACGTCACCGACCTCGACCCGCGCGTGGCCGGTGCGGCAGGCGAGCTGGTCAGCACGCTCGCCGACCTGAACCGCTTCTACTCCGCCCTGCTGAGCGGCGATCTGCTACCCGCGCGCCGGCTGCGCGAGATGCTCGACACCCGCACCGCACAAGGCACGTACGGCATGGGGCTCTACCCCGTGAAGCTGCCGTGCGGCACCACGGTGTGGGGGCACAACGGACGCATCTCCGGCAGCTACGTGCGCACCGCAGCCACTGTCGACGGCCGTCGTGTCCTCACCTTCCGGGTGAACATGGACGGGATCGCAGACCCTGACCTCGAACCCGCCCTGCTCGCCGCCGAGTTCTGCCCCCGCACCCGGTAGAACGGCCGAGTTTCGAGCAAAGATCCCAGCTCACGACACTCTTTCGAGTGATATCGCCCGACCCGGAACCGGTCAGAGCGGCACGATGTCCGGTGCCCCCAGCCGCGCCGCATCCGCCGTCAGGTCGTCCGGCTGGCGCTGGGACTCCCGCTCGGCCTCGACCCGCTTCTCGTAGTGCTCCACCTCGCGCTCGATCTGGTCCTTGTCCCAGCCGAGGACCGGCGCCATCAACTCGGCCGCCTCACGGGCGCTGCGCGTGCCGCGGTCGAAGGTCTCTATCGAGATGCGCGTCCGCCTGGTCAGGACGTCGTCCAGGTGCCGGGCGCCCTCGTGCGAGGCGGCGTAGACGACCTCGGCCTTGAGATAGTCCTCGGCGGCCGGCAGCGGCTCGCCCAGGGAGGGGTCGGCCGCGATGAGGTCGAGGACCTCTTCGGCGAGCGCCCCGAAGCGGTTCAACAGATGCTCCACGCGCACCACATGGAGCCCGGTGCGCTGCGCGATCCGCGCTCGCGCGTTCCACAGCGCCCGGTAGCCCTCGGCGCCGAGGAGCGGGATGTCCTCGGTGACGCACTCGGCGACCCGCTGGTCGAGGCCGTGCACCGCCTCGTCCACCGCGTCCTTGGCCATCACCCGGTACGTCGTGTACTTGCCGCCCGCCACCACCACGAGCCCCGGCACCGGATGGGCCACGGTGTGCTCGCGCGACAGCTTGCTGGTGGCGTCCGACTCACCGGCGAGCAACGGCCGCAGCCCCGCGTACACGCCCTGTACGTCGTCGCGCGTCAGAGGCACCGCGAGCACCGAGTTCACATGCTCCAGCAGATAGTCGATGTCCGCGCTGGACGCCGCCGGGTGGGCCTTGTCGAGGTCCCAGTCGGTGTCCGTGGTGCCGATGATCCAGTGCCGCCCCCAAGGGATCACGAAGAGGACGGACTTCTCGGTGCGCAGAATCAGCCCCGTGGTGGAATGGATCCGATCCTTCGGTACGACCAGGTGGATGCCCTTCGAGGCCCGTACGTGGAACTGGCCCCTCTCCCCCACCATGGCCTGGGTGTCGTCGGTCCACACCCCCGTCGCGTTGACGACCTGTCGGGCGCGGATCTCGTACTCCCCGCCGCCCTCGACGTCCTGCACCCTGGCGCCCACCACGCGTTCGCCCTCGCGCAGGAAACCGGTCACCCGGGCGCGGTTGGCGACCTTCGCGCCGTACGCCGCCGCCGTGCGCACCAAGGTCGCCACATAGCGGGCGTCGTCCATCTGTGCGTCGTAGTACTGCAGCGCTCCGACCAGCGAGTCCTTCTTCAAGGCGGGGGCCACGCGCAGGGCATGGCTGCGGGTCAGATGACGGTGCGTGGGCAGGCCGCGCCCATGTCCGCGCGCCATCGACATGGCGTCGTACAACGCGACGCCCGATCCCGCGTACAGCCGCTCCCAGCCCTTGTGCTGGAGCGGATAGAGGAAGGCCACGGGCTTCACGAGGTGTGGTGCGAGCCGTTCGAGAAGGAGTCCGCGCTCCTTCAGGGCCTCGCGTACGAGTGCGAAGTCGAGCATCTCCAGATAGCGCAGGCCGCCGTGGATCAGCTTGCTGGACCTGCTCGACGTGCCCGATGCCCAGTCACGCGCCTCGACCAGGCCCGTGGACAGGCCACGCGTCGCGGCATCGAGCGCGGTACCCGCGCCGACCACGCCCGCGCCCACGACCAGCACATCCAGCTCACGCTCGGCCATTCCCGCCAGGGACTCGGCGCGCTCCGCCGGCCCCAGTGTCGCTGTCCTCACCGCTGCCTCCCGCTGTCTGTAGCGCTGGCCGCACCTGTCCGGCGACGCCCGGCTCACATGCCCCCCTGCCCAAAGTCTGACCGTGTTGCCCGTCTTCGGCCACCACGCACCCTCAGCCTGTGGACAACACTCGCGGAAACTCGCCCAACCAATCCCGCAAATCGGTCATATTTACTCCTAGTGTGACATTGCGCTCGTCCACCCTGTCCACAGGGCTTGCGCACCTGTCCCGCTTCGGTTACTGGGAAGGACGGCCCACGCCATGCCCGCAGATCTCGCCGTCATCGGACTCGGTCATCTCGGCCTGCCCCTGGCCCAGGCCGCCGTCGCCGCCGGCATCTCCACGCTCGGCTACAAAACCGGGCCGGAAGGCGGCTCGCTCACCCCCGCCGACATGCGCCGGATGCTCTCGGGGGGCTTCCGGCCCACGACCAACCCGGCCGAGCTCGGCCGGGTCCGCACCGCCGTCATCTGCGCCCCGACCCCACCCGGCCCGGACGGCGCGCCCGACCTGGGCCAGGTGGCCGCGGCCGCCCGCACACTCGCCGCCAAACTGCGCCCGCACACCACGGTGATCCTGGAGTCGCCGGTGTACCCCGGCACCACGGAGGACTTCCTGCGGCCGCTCCTCGAGGAGGGTTCCGGGCTCCGTGCGGGGCGCGACTTCCACCTGGCGTACTCGCCCAGCCGAGTCGACCCCGGCAACCGCGACTTCACCCCCGCCAACACCCCCAAGGTCATCGGCGGCCTCACCCCCGCCTGCACCGAGTCGGCCGCCGCCTTCTACGGGCGCCTCACCGACAAGGTCGTACGCGCGCGTGGACCACGCGAGGCGGAAACCGTGCAGCTCCTGGAGACCAACTACCGACACGTCAACATCGCCCTGGTCAACGAGATGGCCGTGCTCTGCAACGATCTGGGCGTCGACCTGTGGGACGTCATCCGCTGCGCCGAGACCAAGCCGTTCGGTTTCCAGGCGTTCCGGCCGGGCCCGGGAGTCGGCGGCCACGGCATCCCCCAGGACCTGACCGGCCACTCCACCCGATCGCTCCGGATGGTCGAACTGGCCCAGCAGGTCAACAGCCACATGCCGCAGTACGTCATCCAGCGCGCCGCCGCGCTCCTCAACGAACACGGCAAATCGGCCCGCGCCGCGCGCGTACTCCTCCTCGGCGTCACCTACAAGGCGGACCTCGCCGACCAACAGGGCACGCCCGCCCACGAGATCGCGCTGCGCCTGATGGAACTCGGCGCGTCCGTCAGCTACCACGACCCGCACGTCCCGGCCTGGAGCGTCCTCGGCCGCCCCGTCCCGCGCGCCGACTCCCTCTACGAGGCCGCCGCCGACGCCGACCTCACGATCCTGCTCCAACAGCACCGCACGTACGACCTCCAAGGGCTCTCCGTGAAGGCCCAGCTCCTCCTGGACACGCGGGGCGCCACCCCGACCGGGGCCGCGCACCGCCTCTGACTACGAATGACCACGATTGAGCACAAATGACCACGACTAACTACGAATAACTACGAAGATCCCTCTCCAGAAATCCCTCGCCTGGATGTCGGTGCCGACTGCTAGTGTGCGGGCCGCTGTCGCACACCAGTGCGCCCGCCATCCACACTTCTCCGGGGGATCTCCGTCATGAGCCAGTCCACGCCACCGTCCCAGCCCCAGCCCCAGCCGTCGGACGGCAACCCGTACGCCGCCCAGCAGCCCTCGGGCGGCAACCCGTACGCCGCCCAGCAGCCGCCGCAGGGCAACCCGTTCGCGGGACCGGGACAGCAGCCCGGCTTCGCACCTCCGGCACCCCCCGCGCCGCGCCGCGACAACATCGCCTTCGGCATCGTCGCCGCCGTCGTCGTGGCCCTCGTCACCGCCGGGATCTACGGCACGATCATCGGCAAGACGGAGTACGAGATCGGCTACGCCGCGGTCGCCGTCGGCTTCCTCACCGGCCTCGCGGCGGGCAAGCTCGGCGGCCGCAACCCCGCCCTGCCCTTCGTGAGCGCGATCCTCTCCCTGGGCGCGGTCTACCTGGGACAGCTCATCGGCATGGCGGTGTGGGCGGCCGACGAGACCGGCCTCTCCCTCACCACCATCTTCTTCGACAACTTCAACGTGCTGACCTCGGGCTGGAAGGAGGAGGCCGACGTCATGACCTTCCTCTTCCTCGCCTTCGGCGCCTTCGCCGCCTTCTCGGGCGCGAAGAAGGCCGCCGCGTAACCCGGTGCCGGTCATGGCGAAGGGGCCCGACTCACCTCCAGGTGATCCGGGCCCCTTCGCCATAGGCACTACCTCTTGTGCTGCGAGTCCGCGACCGTCACCTCGACGCGCTGGAACTCCTTGAGCTCGCTGTAGCCGGTGGTGGCCATGGCGCGGCGGAGGGCTCCGAAGATGTTCATGGAGCCGTCCGGGATGTGCGAGGGACCGGTGAGGATCTCCTCGATGGTGCCCACCGTGCCGAGGTCGACCTTCTTGCCGCGCGGCAGCTCCTCGTTGACCGCCTCCATGCCCCAGTGGTTGCCCTTGCCGGGCGCGTCCGTGGCACGGGCCAGCGGGGAGCCCATCATCACGGAGTCGGCGCCGCAGGCGATGGCCTTGGGCAGGTCGCCGGACCAGCCCACACCGCCGTCCGCGATGACGTGCACATACCGGCCGCCGGACTCGTCCATGTAGTCGCGGCGGGCCGCGGCGACGTCCGCGACAGCCGTGGCCATCGGGACCTGGATGCCCAGCACGTTGCGCGTGGTGTGCGCGGCGCCGCCGCCGAAGCCGACCAGGACACCGGCCGCGCCCGTACGCATCAGGTGCAGGGCAGCGGTGTACGTGGCACAGCCACCGACGATCACCGGAACGTCCAGCTCGTAGATGAACTGCTTCAGGTTCAGCGGCTCGGAGGCGCCCGAGACGTGCTCCGCCGACACCGTCGTACCGCGGATGACGAAGATGTCCACGCCCGCGTCCACGACGGCCTTGGAGAACTGTGCCGTGCGCTGCGGGGACAGGGCCGCGGCGGTGACCACGCCCGAGTCGCGCACCTCCTTGATGCGCTGCCCGATCAGCTCCTCCTTGATGGGAGCGGCGTAGATCTCCTGGAGGCGGCGGGTCGCGGTGTCCGCGTCCAGCTCGGCGATCTCGTCGAGCAGCGGCTGCGGGTCCTCGTACCTGGTCCACAGGCCTTCGAGGTTGAGCACGCCCAGGCCGCCCAGCTCACCGATGCGGATCGCGGTGGCCGGGGAGACGACCGAGTCCATCGGGGCGGCCAGGAAGGGCAGCTCGAAGCGGTAGGCGTCGATCTGCCAGGCGATCGAGACCTCCTTCGGGTCCCGCGTACGGCGGCTCGGGACGACGGCGATGTCATCAAAGGCGTACGCCCGACGGCCGCGCTTGCCGCGCCCGATCTCGATCTCAGTCACGTGTTGGCCTTTCCCTCTTCGCTTCTGCGCCTCCCAGTATCCCCGACGCCTACGACAAGGGCGGCCCCGGAACCTCCGGGGCCGCCCGTCGCGAGTCTTGTGATTACCGGTGACTACTTGTTACGGCTGTAGTTCGGTGCCTCGACCGTCATCTGGATGTCGTGCGGGTGGCTCTCCTTGAGGCCCGCCGAGGTGATCCGGACGAACCGGCCGCGCTCCTGGAGCTCGGGGACGGTGCGGCCGCCGACGTAGAACATCGACTGGCGCAGACCGCCGACCAGCTGGTGGACGACCGCGGACAGCGGACCGCGGTAGGGCACCTGGCCCTCGATGCCCTCGGGCACGAGCTTCTCGTCGGAGGCGACGCCCTCCTGGAAGTAGCGGTCCTTGGAGAAGGAGCGCTGGTCGCCACGGGACTGCATGGCACCGAGGGAGCCCATTCCGCGGTACGACTTGAACTGCTTGCCGTTGATGAACAGCAGCTCGCCCGGGGACTCCTCGCAGCCCGCGAGCAGCGAGCCCAGCATCACCGTGTCGGCGCCCGCGACCAGGGCCTTCGCGATGTCGCCGGAGTACTGCAGGCCACCGTCGCCGATGACCGGGACGCCGGCCTCCTTGGCGGCGAGCGACGCTTCGTAGATGGCCGTCACCTGCGGTACGCCGATGCCGGCGACCACGCGGGTCGTGCAGATGGAGCCGGGGCCGACGCCGACCTTGATGCCGTCGACGCCCGCGTCGATGAGGGCCTTGGCGCCGTCACGGGTGGCGATGTTGCCGCCGATGACGTCGACACCGGCGGCGTTCGACTTGATCTTGGCGACCATGTCGCCGACCAGGCGCGAGTGGCCGTGCGCGGTGTCCACGACGATGAAGTCGACGCCCGCCTCGATGAGGGCCTGGGCGCGCTCGAAGGCGTCACCGGCCACGCCGACGGCCGCGCCGACGAGGAGGCGGCCCTCGCTGTCCTTGGCGGCGCCGGGGTACTTCTCGGCCTTCACGAAGTCCTTGACGGTGATGAGGCCCTTGAGGACGCCCGCGTCGTCGACCAGCGGAAGCTTCTCGATCTTGTGGCGGCGCAGCAGCTCCATGGCGTCGGTGCCGGAGATGCCGACCTTGCCGGTGACCAGGGGCATCGGCGTCATGACCTCGCGCACCTGGCGCGAGCGGTCGGTCTCGAAGGCCATGTCACGGTTGGTGACGATGCCGAGCAGCTTGCCGCCGCCGTCGACCACCGGCACGCCGGAGATGCGGAACTTGGCGCAGATCGCGTCCGCCTCGCCGAGCGTCGCGTCCGGGTGCACCGTGATCGGGTCCGTCACCATGCCGGACTCGGAGCGCTTGACCAGGTCGACCTGGTTGGCCTGGTCCTCGATGGACAGGTTGCGGTGCAGTACGCCGACGCCGCCCTGACGGGCCATCGCGATGGCCATGCGGGACTCGGTGACCTTGTCCATCGCGGCGGAGAGCAGCGGGATGTTCACCCGCACGTTCTTCGAGATGTACGAGGCGGTGTCGATCTGGTCGGGCGCCATGTCCGACGCGCCCGGCAGCAGCAGCACGTCGTCGTAGGTCAGCCCGAGTGTCGCGAATTTGGCGGGCACTCCGTCGACGTTGGCAGTCATGACACCTTCCCCAAATGGCCTTGATCGGTGCGGATGTCCATGCTAACGGGAAGCAGGGCTCTCTCATTCCATGGTTCGGGCACCGGGGGTTTCGTAGGTTCGTACGGGGGGAATGGCGGGGCCGTTCATCCGTGGCCCGGAAACTCAGTCCCTGGAAGACCGCTCGCCGGGACCGCACCGAGAAGAAGGCCGACCCGGCGAAGCCCCGGCTACTGCTCCGCCAGCGCGCGCAGCCGGCTCAGCGCCCTGTGCTGAGCCACTCGCACCGCTCCCGGTGACATTCCCAACATCTGGCCCGTCTCCTCGGCCGTGAGGCCCACCGCGATCCTCAGGAGGAGCAGCTCGCGCTGGTTCTCGGGGAGGTTGGCCAGGAGCTTCTTGGCCCACTCGGCGTCGCTGCTGAGCAGGGCGCGCTCCTCGGGGCCGAGGGAGTCGTCGGGGCGCTCGGGCATCTCGTCCGAGGGCACGGCCGTCGCGCCGGGGTGGCGCATCGCCGCACGCTGCAGGTCGGCGACCTTGTGCGCGGCGATGGCGAACACGAACGCCTCGAAGGGGCGCCCGGTGTCCTTGTAGCGCGGCAGTGCCAGGAGCACCGCGACGCAGACCTCCTGCGCCAGGTCCTCCACGAAGTGCCGCGCGCCCCCCGGAAGCCGGGACAGGCGGGTACGGCAGTAGCGGAACGCCAGTGGGTGTACGCGGGCGAGCAGGTCGTGCGTGGCCTGCTCGTCGCCGTCGACCGCGCGATGGACGAGCGCACCGATCACCGTCGTCTCGTCGTCACGCATCGGTCCATGGTGCCTTGGCGTCGTCCTGTCCGCGGCACCGCGTCCGTAGTTGTGCACCGAAGCGTTATGAGCAGGTGCGCCGGAACTCATCTCCTGCGCCCTCCCCTTCCGCTCGACCGACTCGTCCCCGAGAGACTCCACACCTCAAGGATGCGGCATCCGCGGCGAAACGAGCAGCAGACACCCGACGGAGCCTCTTGCCTTCCCCGCCCACCATGAGGTAGGCGGGGTTCGTCGTACCCCCGCGACGGCTCACCTAGCGAACCAGGCCCCACCGGAAACCGAGCGCCACGGCGTGCGCGCGGTCCGAGGCGCCGAGCTTCTTGAAGAGCCGCCGGGCGTGCGTCTTGACGGTGTCCTCGGAGAGGAACAGCTCGCGCCCGATCTCCGCGTTCGACCGGCCGTGGCTCATGCCTTCCAGTACCTGGATCTCACGCGCTGTGAGCGTCGGCGCCGCGCCCATTTCGGCCGACCGCAGTCTGCGCGGGGCGAGCCGCCAGGTGGGGTCGGCGAGCGCCTGGGTCACGGTCGCGCGCAGCTCCGCGCGGGAGGCGTCCTTGTGCAGATAGCCGCGGGCACCGGCGGCGACGGCGAGCGCCACGCCGTCCAGGTCCTCGGCGACGGTGAGCATGATGATGCGCGCACCGGGGTCGGCGGAGAGCAGCCGCCGGACGGTCTCGACGCCGCCCAGACCGGGCATGCGTACGTCCATCAGAATCAGGTCCGAGCGGTCGGCTCCCCAGCGGCGGAGGACTTCCTCGCCGTTGGCCGCCGTCGTCACACGCTCGACGCCGGGCACGGTCGCCACCGCACGACGGAGCGCCTCTCGGGCAAGCGGGGAGTCGTCGCAGACGAGGACGGATGTCATGGCCGCCCTCCGCAGCTGATGCGCGTCACCTTGAGCCTCCAGGCTGGGTACGAATCGTCACCTGTGCGGTTGACACTCGCCGACGGAAACTGCCGCCTGCCCGAGCGCTTGTTCCTTCAACCGCCTCGGCACTCTCAACGATGGTCACTCGAAAGAGTTACGGGGCAGGCGGTCGTCTTCGGCACTCTACGTGAGGGGGCGGACACGGTGCAGACATGCACGACGGACCCTCAACGTTTCACCACAACCCGTGCCCCATTCAGCCTGTTTTCTTCCCATTTGCTGGTGTCTGCGGCTAGATTCGCAATGAGTCATATTTTCATCTCCTTAGATCGTAGATGTACGGTCGATGGGCACATAGCAGCCCAGAACGGCAACAAGGGGACACGCAATGGCAGATTTCTCCCGCCTTCCCGGCCCGAACGCGGACCTCTGGGACTGGCAGCTCCTCGCGGCCTGCCGCGGGGTCGACAGCTCGCTCTTCTTCCACCCTGAGGGCGAGCGCGGTGCGGCACGGAGCGCTCGTGAGAACTCGGCCAAAGAGGTCTGCATGAGATGCCCGGTGCGCGCGCAGTGCGCGGCTCACGCGCTGGCAGTGCGCGAACCGTACGGCGTATGGGGCGGGCTGACCGAGGACGAGCGCGAAGAACTCATGGGACGGGCGCGCAACCGCCTGGTGGCGGCGTCGACCAACGGGAGCGGTTCCGCTTCGAACAACTGAAGGAACGTTTCTGCAGCTGGGCACACGCACTCGTGCCCCCACCTTTGGCGCGGACCCCGCCCATCAGCGCGCCGCCGCCCTCGCCAGCTGGTCCAGCGTCGCTGCCACCGCCGGTACCTGGGCCAGGTCCGGCAGCGTGAGCGCGACGATCTCCCGCCGCACCGGCGGCTCCACGGTCACGGTGCGAGCACCCTTGGGGCGTACCGACTCGATCGCGAGCTCCGGCAGCACAGCGACCCCGAGACCCGCGCCCACCAGGCCGACCACGGCCGGGTAGTCGTCTGTGGCGAAGTCGATGCGGGGCACGAAACCCGCGCCGCGGCATACCTCGACCAGTTGCCCGCGGCAGCGTGAACAGCCCGCGATCCACGGCTCCCCGGCGAGTTCGCCGATCGCGACCGACGTCGCCCGGGCGAGGCGATGCCCCTCGGGGACCAGCCCGACGAGCCGGTCCGTCAGCAGGGGCCGTACGACGAGGTCGTCCCACTCCTCTACGCCCGCCGCGCCCTCGTACCGGAACGCGAGCGCGATGTCGCAGTCGCCGCCTCGGAGCTTCTCGACGGACTCGGGCGGCTCGGCCTCCTCCAGCGAGACCCGGGTGCCGGGGTGCAGGGCGCGCAGGGCGGCGAGGGCCGTGGGGACGAGGGTGGAGCTGCCGCTGGGGAAGGAGACGAGCCGCACCCGGCCCGCGCGCAGGCCCGCGATCGCGGCGACCTCCTCCTCGGCCGCGGTCAGTCCCGCGATGATGCCCGCCGCGTGCCGGACCAGTGCCTCGCCCGCCTGGGTCAGTCGCATCTCCCGGCCGGTGCGGATCAGCAGCGGGGTGCCGACGGACGACTCGAGCGCCTTCATCTGCTGGCTGACGGCGGGCTGGGTGCAGCCCAGCTCTCGTCCCGCCGCCGAGAAGGAGCCGGTGGCGGCGACGGCGCGCAGTACGCGGAGATGACGGGCCTCGATCATCCTTCGAGGATAGGCGGGCATAAGCGAGTCTTGGATGCGGTGGCGAATACCGCATCGACGCTTTGGCCCGCGTCGCCTAGCGTGCTGCCATGAAGCTTCTGTCTCTGAACCTGGGCCGTCCGCAAGCCGTCCCGTACACGGACAAGGCCGTGGGTGGTGTGACCGGCATCGACAAGCAGCCGGTGAGCGGGCCGGTGCGGGTGGAGGCACCCGGCCCCAAGGGGGTCGGCGGGAGCGGGGTGGCGGGGGACGCGGTGTGCGACAAACGCCACCACGGCGGGAACGACCAGGCCGTGTACGCGGTCGCCCGCGAGGACCTGGACGACTGGGAGCGCGAGCTCGGCCGGCCACTGTCCAACGGCATGTTCGGCGAGAACCTCACCACGGTGGGGCTCGACGTGTCCGGCGCGCGGATCGGCGAGCGCTGGCGCGTCGGCTCCGAGGTGGTCCTGGAGGTCACCTGCGGGCGCATCCCCTGCAGTACCTTCCAGGGGCATGTCGGCGAGCGGGGCTGGGTGAAGCGGTTCACGCAGAAGGGCGCGCCCGGCGCGTATCTGCGGGTGATCGAGCCGGGCGACATCCGGGCGGGCGACCCGATCGAGGTCGTGCACCGACCGGACCACGACGTGACGGTCGCACTCCAGTTCCGCGCCGTCACGACCGAACGGGAGCTGTTGGCGCGGCTGTTGGCCGCGGGCGAGGCACTGCACCCGGAGTCGCGCGCGGCGGCGGAGAAGTACGTGGCGCAGCAGGGCCGTTAGAGCCTGCCCGGCCCACGTGCGACGGCCGCGGCACCCCGCTCCGGAACACGCGCGACGGCCACGTCGTTACCTGGGCGGAGCCCGCGCGGGCAGAGCCCGTGCGGCGACCGTGTCGGTGCGTGCGGAGAACTCGTGGAGCATGGTCTGTCGTTGGGTGGTCGGGGGCGCGGTACCCCTGGTCAGGTCACTAGCCTTGGGCCATGACAACGGCTCTGATTACGGGATCGACCGCGGGCATCGGCGCCGCCTTCGCGCGGCGCCTGGCGGCTGACGGCCACAACCTCGTGCTGGTGGCGCGCGACACCGAGCGACTGGGCGAGCAGGCGACCGAACTGCACGACCGCCACGGCATCGAGGCGGAGGTGCTGACGGCGGACCTGGCGACCGACGCGGGCATCGAGGCGGTGGCCACGCGGCTGAGCGACCGCAAGAACCCGGTCGACCTGCTGATCAACAACGCGGGCTTCGGCAACAAGGGCCACTACCTCGACGTATCGATGGCCGACGAGCTGACGATGCTCAAGGTGCACTGCGAGGCGGTGCTGCGGCTGACGTCGGCGGCTGCCACGGCCATGCGGGAGCGCGGCCGGGGCGGAGTCGTCAACGTCGCGTCGGTGGCCGCGTTCGTGCCGCGGGGCACCTACGGAGCGTCCAAGGCGTGGGTCGTGC
Source organism: Streptomyces sp. SD15 (assembly GCF_054462255.1). NCBI lineage: Bacteria > Bacillati > Actinomycetota > Actinomycetes > Kitasatosporales > Streptomycetaceae > Streptomyces > Streptomyces sp. SD15. The sequence continues at coordinate 35,951 of NZ_JBTLMO010000038.1, forward strand.
AGTTCACGCAGGGCGCGGCGAAGGATCTGGCGGGCACCGGCGTACGGCTGATGGCGCTGGCCCCCGGCTTCGTGCGCACCGAGTTCCACCAGCGGGCCGGCATGGGCACGGACAACATCCCGAACTGGATGTGGCTCGACGCGGACAAGCTGGTCGCGACGGCGCTCGCGGACCTGGCCCGCGGCAAGACGCTGTCCATCCCCGACGCCCGCTACAAGGCGCTCATGGGCGTGGTGAAGGTGACACCGCGGGCGCTGCTGGGCGGGATCACGTCGAAGACCGGGCGGAAGTACGGGCCGGAGTAGAAGTACGGACCGCAGTAGAAGTACGGACCGCAGCAAGAAACCGCGGTAAGAGACCACAGCAGGAAGCCACAGCAGGAAGCCACAGCAGGAAGCCACAGCAAGAAGCCACAGCAAGAAGCGGTGACGCCGCCGTCCCAGTGGGAAAATGGACGCATCAGCCGGACCCAGGGGGGCCGGGAGGCGGCGTCATGACATTTGTGCAGCTCATCGACTGCAAGACCAGCCGATTCGATGAGATGAACCGGCTCATGGACACATGGGCCGAGCTGACCAAGGGCAAGCGGACCGCGACACACAACATCATCGGCAAGGACCGGTCCGACGCGAGCCACTTCATAGAGATCGTGGAGTTCCTCTCGTTCGACGAGGCGATGCGGAACTCGAATCTCCCCGAGACCGACAAGATCTTCCGGGAGATGGTGGCACTCTGCGACGAGATGCCCACGTTCACCGACCTGGACGTGGTCCGTGACGAACAGCTCTACGCGGCGAACATCCGCAGGTTCTTCGAGACGGTGGCCGTCCAGGGTGAACTGCCACCGCTCAACAGCCTGCTCGCGGAGAACTACCACGACCACGATCCCGCCAACGAGCAGGACAACCTCGGCCTCGACGCGATGTGGCGCGAGATCGAGATGTGGCGCCGCGCGTTCGACTTCACGTTCACCGTCGAGGACCAGATCTCCGAGGGCGACCGTGTCTGCACGCGGTGGACCTGGAACGGCACCCACACGGGCGACTTCCTGGGGATTCCCTCGACCGGCACGCAGGCCACCATGACCGGGACGACCATCTTCCGGTGCCGCGAGGACGGGAAGATCGTCGAGGGCTGGTGGCAGTACGACCGGCTGGGGCTGATGGCTCAACTCGGGGCGCTGGACGCACTGGAGAACTAGCGAGGCGAAGGCACGTACGGGAGAAGCCCCCGTTCCCTGCGGAACGGGGGCTTCTTCAGGAGTCGGTGACTCAGTGGGCGTGCCCGTGGCCGTGGCCGTGACCGGCGTCGGCCTCTTCCTCGGCCGGCTTCTCGACGACCAGGGTCTCGGTCGTGAGCAGCAGGGAGGCGATGGACGCGGCGTTCTCCAGGGCGGAGCGGGTGACCTTGACCGGGTCGATGACGCCGGCCTTGACCAGGTCGCCGTACTCACCGGTGGCGGCGTTGAAGCCCTGGCCCTTGTCGAGCTCGGCGACCTTGGAGGTGATGACGTAACCCTCCAGGCCGGCGTTCTCGGCGATCCAGCGCAGCGGCTCGACGGCGGCGCGGCGGACGACCGCGACACCCGTGGCCTCGTCGCCGGTCTTGCCGAGGTTGCCCTCGAGGATCTTCACGGCGTGGACGAGCGCGGAGCCACCACCGGAGACGATGCCCTCCTCGACCGCGGCGCGGGTCGCGGAGATGGCGTCCTCCAGACGGTGCTTCTTCTCCTTCAGCTCCACCTCGGTGGCGGCGCCGACCTTGATCACGCATACGCCGCCGGCCAGCTTCGCGAGGCGCTCCTGGAGCTTCTCGCGGTCCCAGTCGGAGTCGGTGTTCTCGATCTCGGCCTTGATCTGGTTGACACGGCCCACGACGGCCTCGTGGTCGCCGCCACCGTCGACGACCGTGGTGTCGTCCTTGGTGACCGTCACGCGGCGGGCGGTGCCCAGCACGTCCAGGCCGACCTGGTCGAGCTTGAGGCCGACCTCTTCGGCGATGACCTGACCGCCGGTGAGGGTGGCGAGGTCGCCCAGCATCGCCTTGCGGCGGTCACCGAAGCCCGGGGCCTTGACGGCCACGGCGTTGAACGTGCCGCGGATCTTGTTCACGACCAGGGTCGACAGGGCCTCGCCCTCGACGTCCTCGGCGATGATCAGCAGCGGCTTGGAGGCGTTGGCCTGGATGACCTTCTCCAGCAGCGGCAGCAGGTCCTGGATGGAGCTGATCTTGCCCTGGTGGATGAGGATGTACGGGTCGTCGAGGACGGCCTCCATACGCTCCTGGTCGGACACCATGTACGGGGACAGGTAGCCCTTGTCGAAGGCCATGCCCTCGGTGAAGTCCAGCTCCAGGCCGAAGGTGTTGGACTCCTCGACGGTGATGACACCGTCCTTGCCGACCTTGTCCATCGCCTCGGCGATGAGCTCGCCGACCTGCGGGTCCTGGGCGGAGAGCGCGGCGACGGCGGCGATGTCGGACTTCTCGTCGATCGGGCGGGCGGTCGCGAGGAGTTCCTCGGACACGGCCTTGACCGCGGCGTCGATGCCCTTCTTGAGCAGCGCCGGGGAGGCACCCGCGGCGACGTTCTTCAGGCCCTCGCGGACGAGCGCCTGGGCCAGCACGGTGGCGGTGGTCGTACCGTCACCCGCGATGTCGTTGGTCTTGGTCGCCACCTCCTTCACCAGCTGGGCGCCGAGGTTCTCGTACGGGTCGTCGAGCTCGACCTCGCGGGCGATGGTGACGCCGTCGTTGGTGATGGTGGGAGCGCCGAACTTCTTGTCGATGACGACGTTGCGGCCCTTGGGGCCGATCGTCACCTTGACCGTGTCGGCAAGCTTGTTGACGCCGCGCTCGAGGGCGCGACGGGCGTCCTCGTCGAACTTCAGGATCTTCGCCATGGGAGCGATTCAGCCCTCTCGGAAATCTTGGGAGAACGAACTGCGCCCCCGGCGCCCGGCTTGTTGAAGGTCGCGGGGGTCAGGGGCGCAGCTCACTGCAAAACTGGGGTGAATTACTTCTCGATGATCGCGAGCACGTCGCGAGCCGAGAGGACGAGGTACTCCTCGCCGTTGTACTTCACCTCGGTGCCGCCGTACTTGCTGTACAGCACGACATCGCCGACGGTGACGTCGAGCGGAAGACGGTTACCGTCCTCGAAGCGCCCCGGGCCCACGGCAAGGACGACGCCCTCCTGGGGCTTCTCCTTCGCGGTGTCCGGGATGACCAGGCCAGAGGCCGTGGTCTGCTCGGCGTCGAGCGGCTGGACCACAATGCGGTCCTCGAGCGGCTTGATGGCAACCTTGGAGCTGGCGGTCGTCACGATCCGACCTCCCCCTTCGGAGATCTCACGGGGTGAACTGTCTGAGGTTGCGACCAGGTGGATCCGTCGTCGCGGGTGCCGGACCTGCCCGTCGCTATTGGCACTCTCCAGTGGGGAGTGCCAGACCTGAGACTATGACCGCGATTAGCACTCGGTCAAGCGGAGTGCCAACGCGGCGCCGACAACCCGGTAAAACCTCGAAGGTTCGCCCGCTGCGTCAGCGGCTGTCTCAGGCAGTCCTCCGGCTCCTCAGAGATAGTCCTCCAGCCGCGCCGGTGTGAACCCCTCCGCCTGGATGCGCCGGAGCAGCCGGGTCGTCGCCTCCGTGAGGTTGGGATCGTCGAATCCGGACAGGATGTCGCCCGCCCGCAGCCGTCCCTCGTCGGCCTCCCGCCCCAGCACGACGGCCGCCACCCCGCAGTCGGCGGCGGCGCGCAGCGTGGTGGTGTCGTACGTGCCGTACGGGGGCCGGAAGAGCCGGGGGCGGATGCCGAAGCGTGCCTTGAGCTTGTCCTGCTGGCCGCAGATCTCGGCCCGCTGGCCCACGTACGGCAGGCCGCGCAGCGAGGCGTGGTCGAGGGTGTGGTTCTGCACGCTCGCGCCGACCGCCCGCAGTCGCGCGAAGTGCCCGTACCCCGGCCCGACGACACTGTCCGTGAGGAACATGCTGACCGGCAGCCGCAGTTCACGGACCATGTCGACGAACCGCGGATCGCGCTCGGCGCCGTCGTCGTACGTCAGGAAGACCACCTTGTCGCGGGTGGGAACGCGGTCCACGACCGGCACCAGCCCCGGCCCCGCCGCGCGGATGGCGGTCCGGGCGGGCGGTTTCGGCACGGGGGCGAACGGGGCCGGCAGCCCCCAGCGGCGGTACGTCGCCAGGGTCGGCCCGTGCGGCCGCGCCTCGCGCACCTCCTGGGCGGCCTTCTTGCCCAGCCGCTCGATCGGGTCGACGGACTGGGCGCAGCCGGCGCTCCCGGCCAGGAGTGCGGCGGCGAGCGCCCCGGCGGCCAACGCCCACGCCCTCACAGGTAGTCCTCCAGTCGCGCCACCGCGTACCCCTTGTCGGTGACCTTCTTCAGGAACCGGCGGACCATGTCGGCCATCGTGCCGTCCCACTCCCCCTTGCCACGGAAGTGGGTGAGGACGATGTCGCCGGGGTGCAGGTTCTGGTCCCACTCGCGGTACTCCCAGTGGTCGACGTAGACCTCCTCGGCCCAGATCGGGGCGTACTTGATGCCGCAGGACTTGGCGGCGCGCAGGGTGTCTCTGTTGTAGTTGCCGTAGGGCGGCCGGAAGAGCTTGGGGCGCTTGCCGAACTGTTTCTTCATCACCGTCTGCATGCCGCAGATCTCGTACTTCTGCTCCTTGTACGACAGTCCGGGCAGGTAGGGGTGGTGCAGCGTGTGGTTGTTGAGGCCGACGCCCCGGTCGCGCATCTTCCGGAAGTACCCGTAGTTGTCCTTGACCAGGTAGTTGCTGAGGAAGGCGGTGTACGGGATCTTCAGGTCGCTCATCATCCGCAGGAACTTCGGGTCCTTCTCCTCACCGTCGTCGATGGTGAGGAAGACGACCTTGTCCTTGGTGGGGATGGTGGTGAAGACCGGCGGCAGGTCGAACTCTTCCTGGCCCGTGACCTCGAATCCTTCGCGGGCCTTGATGACCGGTTTCCTGGCAGGGGCGGGCGGCGCGATCAGGGGGGTCTCGGCCAGCCCCCAGCGCTCGGCCGCGGCGACGCGTTCCGCGTGCGCCTGGCGCAGTCTGGCGGCGTACGCGTCGAGGGCGCGGGCCTCGGGCGCGTGCAGTGCCTGCTGACCGTCGCCGTCGGCGCAGCCGGACGTGAGGGAGGCGACGGCGAGTACGGCGATCCCGCTCCACACAGCAGCCCGCTTCGTGCGGTTTTTATCATTTTGTCGGACTGGTCGCATGGTGCCGGATCCTTCCAGGCCTTGGCCCGTACGGCGGCCCCGACACCGCGATCGAAAGCGCACCGTCCACCGACTGGCCCACACCGGCCCGGTTGGCCCCCAGTGGCCCGCATGGGCCCACAATGGGCCGGTGAACGACCTCTCCTTCGCCTCTCTCCTCACCCCCGAGGGCCGCGCCCTGCTCGACGAGGTGCGCGGCACCGAACCGGCCCAGGAGCTCGCCGTCGCCACCCGGCTGCGCCGTGAGCACCCGGCCGAGCTGGTCTCGGCGGCGCTCTCGCAGGCGCGGCTGCGGCAGCGGGCGGCGGCGAAGTTCGGGCCCGAGGACGCGGAACGGATGTTCTTCACCCCCAACGGGGTCGAGCAGTCGACCCGTACGACGGTCGCCACGCACCGTGCGCGACGATTCGCGGAACTGGGCGTCCGCACCGTCGCCGACCTCTGCTCCGGCATCGGCGGCGACGCGATCGCGCTCGCCCGCGCCGGGATCCGGGTCCTCGCCGTGGACCACGACCCCCTGACGGTGGCGGCGGCCCGCGCGAACGCCGACGCGCTGGGCCTCGCGGACCTGATCGAGGTGCGCGAGGCGGATGTCACGGAGGTCGACACGGAGCCGTACGACGCGGTCTTCGTGGACCCTGCGCGGCGCGGCGGCCGGGGCCGGATCTTCGACCCCGAGGCGTACTCGCCACCGCTGTCATGGGCGATCGGAACGGCCCTGAAGGCCCCGCTCGCCGCCCTCAAGATCGCCCCCGGCATCCCCCACGAGGCCGTCCCCGCCGAGGCGGAGGCCGAATGGATCTCGGACGGCGGAGACGTGAAGGAGGCGGTGCTGTGGTTCGGCACGGAGCCGGGCCTGGTCCGGGCGACCCTGCTGCCGGGGCCGCGAGTACTGCGGGGACGTCGGCTGCCGGATCCTTCCGTCCGACCGGTCGGGCGTTACCTGTACGAGCCCGACGGCGCCGTCATCCGGGCCCATCTGGTGGCGGAGGTCGCCGAGGAGTTGGACGGAGGACTCATCGACGAGACCATCGCGTACATCACGGCGGACGAACTGCGGGCGACACCGTACGCCGCCGCATACGAGATCACCGATCACCTCCACTTCAGCGTCAAGAAGTTGAAGGCACTGCTGCGGGAGCGGGAGGTCGGCATCCTGACCGTGAAGAAGCGGGGTTCGGCCGTCGAGCCGGAGGAGTTGCGCAAGAAGGTCAAGCCCCACGGCCCCCACTCGGCCACCGTCTTCCTGACCCGGGTGGCGGGGGCGCCGACGATGCTGATCGGACACCCGGCATAGGTGGGGATTCACCACCCTCGGCGACGGAACCGGACAGGGCCGCCGCCCGAAATACGGTGGAACCGCCCCGGTCCCCCTGATTAGGGTCCACGGATGAGCACTCGCACCTTCCGCATCATGGTCCGCGGCGTCTTCGACGGACTCAGCACCGAGCAACGCGCTGAACTCCTGAACCGCGCGCCGGCGCACGACATACTGCGCGCGGCCTTCACCGCCGAGGGGCACCTCAGTTACGACCTCGCCGCCCGGACCGCCTTCACCTTCCGGTTCCTGGACTCCGGAGAGGCCGAGGAGGACATCCTGGAGGCGACCGAACGCGCCGAAGCCGCCGCGGAAGCGTGGCTGACCGAGCACGGCTACGGCTACAAGAACCTCCGGTCCCAGGCCGAGGACCTGTCCCAGGCCCCCCTCGGTAAACGGCAGCGTCGCGCCGCCGCCGGCAAGGATCACTGACCTCCCGAGCGAGGGCCTGCGCGTCCGCACCTGACGGCGGCAGTCCCGGCCGGGCCTTCGGCGGCCGGTCGGTCGAGACCCACCGCCCGTTCCTCAAGAAGCGCGCGTTCGCGGGCGTTACGGGCGAGCAGCGCGGCCCGCTCGAACTCGGCCCGCGCCTCCGCCGTACGCCCGAGGCGGGCGAGCAGGTCGCCGCGCACGCTGGGCAGCAAGTGATAGCCGCGCAGAGCCGGTTCGGTGGCGAGGGTGTCGACGATGGCGAGGGCGGGTTCCGGGCCGTCGGCCATGGAGACGGCGACTGCGCGGTTCAGTTCGATGACGGGGGAAGGGGAGCGGGTCGCCAGCAGGCCGTACAGGGTGGCGATCTGGTGCCAGTCCGTGTCCTCGTACGCGTACGCCTGGGCGTGGCAGGCGGCGATGGCGGCCTGGAGGGCGTACGGGCCGGGGGCGCCGGCGCTGACGGCGTTCGCGCGGGTGAGAGCGGCGAAGCCGCGGCGGATCAGCAGGCGGTTCCAGCGGCTGCGGTTCTGGTCCTTGAGAAGGACCGGTTCGCCGGACGGGCCGGTGCGGGCGGCAGCGCGGGAGCTTTGGAGCTCCAACAGGGCGACCAGCCCATGCACTTCGGGGTCCTTGGGCATCAGCTCGGCGAGGACGCGGGCCAGGCGCAGGGCGTCCTCGCACAGGGCGGGGCGCAGCAGGTCGTCGCCCGCCGTGGCCGCGTACCCCTCGTTGAAGATCAAATAAATGACCTCGAGCACAGACCCGAGACGGGCCTCGCGCTCCGGGCCGTACGGAACCTCGAAGGCGACCCCCTTCGTCGCCAGCGTCCGCTTGGCGCGCACGATGCGCTGGGCGATGGTCGGCTCCGGAGCGAGGTAGGCCCGGGCGATCTCGGGGGTGGTCAGGCCGCCGAGGAGGCGCAGCGTGAGCGCGATGCGGGCTTCGGCGGAGAGGACGGGGTGGCAGGCGGTGAAGACGAGGCGGAGGAGGTCGTCGTCGATGTCGTCCGGGTCGGCGGGTTCGTCGAGGTGGTGCGGCGCGGACAGGGAAAGGTCCCGTCCGACCTCCTCCAGCTTACGGGCGTAGCGCTCCCGGCGGCGTACGAGGTCGATCGCGCGGTGTTTGGCCGTGGCCATGAGCCAGGCGCCCGGGTTGTCCGGGACGCCGTCCCGCGGCCACTGCTCCAGGGCCGCGACCAGGGCGTCCTGGGCGAGTTCCTCGGCGATGCCCACGTCGCGGACGATGCGGGTGACGCCGGCGATGATGCGGGGCGACTCGATCCGGAAGGCGGTTGCGATGGATCCGCGCGGGTCGGCGGTGGGCTGCTGTTCCACAGCCCACCATCAGACACCCGCGGCGGGCACAGGCCAAGAACCGCCGGGCCCTCCGCTCAGCCCTCCATGATCTCCCGCACCTCGCAGGTCACCGTCCAGTGCTCCTCGTGCACTTTCAGGAACCGCTTGGTCCACTCGATGGCCTCGGCCATGTCCTTGCACTGCATGAGCACGTAGCCGCCGACGACCTCCTTGGACTCGGTGAAGGGCCCGTCGGTGACGGACAGCTGCCCGCCCGCCCAGTGCACCCGCTTGCCCTGAGCGGACGGCGTCAACCCGGCGTTGTCGAGCATGACCCCCGCCTTGGTGATCTCCTCCAGCAGCTCCCCCATCCGCTGAATCAGCTCGGGGCTGGGGCCCTCGGCGGGCGCGGTGTTCTCGTCGATCTGGATGAGCGACAGGTAGCGCGGCATGGTGACTCCTCGGGTCTCTTGGGTCCCGGAGGCCGGGCTTCTCCTGGCCTCTCACCCCTGCGTCGAACGGGAGACACCGGTTTCGACATCGTCTCCGGATTTCTTGGCAAGTTTTTCGGGCGGCTCAGTCGGCGAAGTCCTTCAGCTTCTCGGTGTCCAGGGTGAAGCCGACGGGATCGGGCAGTTCCATCATCGAGCCGAACGCACGCGTGGTGAGAGAGCGGTAGGCGCCGCCCTCGGGATCGGCGCACACGGTCACGCTGTCCGTGTCCCGGTCGACGACTGGCGTTACCTGTTGACGTACCGGGTCACTTGAGCGAAGCCCACAGCTCGCTCGCCTCCGGCTCGTCCGCCACCACCCGGTTGGGATTCGAGGGAGCCGTCACGACGGGCATCGTGACCGTCTTCACCTCGTCCGAGGACAGGGACTTGAGACTCTGGCCGAGTTTCATCAGCTCGCCCAGCGAGTCGAGACCCGTGTCCGTCGTCAGGCTGCCGGTGACCGCGTCGGCGACCTTGTAGAGCTTGGTGGGGCTGGTCAGGAGGGACGTCGAGGAGATCTGTTCCAGCAGCGCCTTCACCAGCTTCTGCTGGAGGCCTATGCGGCCGAGGTCGCTGCCGTCGCCTATGCCGTGGCGGGTGCGGGCCAGGGCCAGGGCCTGGGTGCCGTCCAGGTGGTGCGTGCCCGCCTTCAGGGTCAGGTGGCTGTCGTCGTCGTCGATGTCCTCGTCCGTCGTGACCGTGACGCCGCCGAGCGCGTCCACCAGGTCGGCGAAGCCCGAGAAGTCGATTTCGATGACGTGGTCCATGCGCACGTCCGTCATGGACTCGACGGTCTTCACCGCGCAGACCGGGCCGCCGACCGAGTACGCGCTGTTGAACATCGCGTTGTACGACACCGAGGTCGTCCCCCCGGACGACGTCGGGCACGACGGGCGGGTCACCAGGGTGTCCCGGGGGATGCTCACCACCGTCGCCTCGGTGCGGCCCTCGTCGATGTGGACGACCATCGCCGTGTCCGAGCGGGCACCCGAGCTGTTGCCGCCGCCGAGTGCCGCGTTCTCCTCGCCGCTGCGCGAGTCGGAGCCGAGGACCAGGATGTTCAGGGCCCCACTGGGGAGAGGGGCGGCGGAGGCCGACGCCGATGCCGACGGGGTCGAGACCACCTTCGCCGGGCGGTTGTCGCCCAGCGCGCTGTTGATGTCCACGCTCTTGATGTTGCGGTTCAGGTGCCAGTAGGCCCAGCCCGCCCCGGCGGCGGAGAGCACGAGGACGCCGGCGAGCGCGACACCGGCGGCTTTCAGCAGCCCTCGCCGTCGGCCCCCGCGTCTCGCCGCGTCCCCGTTCTCATCCCCACGCTCGTCCCCGTGCTCGTCTTCTCCGGCCACGCAGAGGAACGTAAGTCCGAATTATTACGAGCAGGAACACCTTCGTCGCTTTCCTTCGGAAAATCTAAGACTTCTCAGGCCACCCTCAGCCCAGGGTCAACGTCGGCGCCGGATTGCTCCCGCTCCACGACGCGTTGAACCCGAACGTCACCGATCCGCCGTTCGGGACCGTCCCGTTGTAGGAGGCGTTGGTGCACGTCACCGCCGCGCCGGACTGCGCGCAGGTGGCGTTCCAGGCCTGGGTGATCTGCTGCCCCGCGCCGTACATCCAGCTCACCTTCCAGGACGACAGCGCCGCCCCCGAACAGGCGATCCGGACCTGCCCGGTGAAGCCCGTGTTCCACTGACTCGTGACGCTGTACGTCGCCGTGCACGCGCCCGTCGGTGGCGTCGTGGTCCCGCCGAGCGAGGTCGCGATCGCGTAGTACGCCGGTTTCGGCAGGTAGTTCTCGTCGTACGGGGTCGCGGCGCCGTACCCCGGGAAGACGTCCGGGATCCAGGAGTCGGAGTCGGTGAAACCCCAGACGGTGACGCCGGTGCACCGGGTGACCGCCACGCACGCGTCGAGCACGACCTTGTAGTCGGCGGCCTGCTGCGTCAACTTCGCGTCGGTGGCCGGGAGTTGCATACGGATGTCCAGCTCGGTGATCGCGACGTCGACGCCGAGGTCGGCGAAGCGCTGGATGTTCTGCTGGAGCGTGGACGGGACTTGGCCCAGGATCAGGTGGGCCTGGAGGCCGACGCCGTCGATCGGGACGCCGCGCTCCTTCAGGGACTTGACCAGGTTGTAGAGGGCGGTGCTCTTCGCGTTGACGCCCTCGACGTTGTAGTCGTTGATGTAGAGCTTGGCGCTCGGGTCGGCCGCGCGGGCCGAGGTCAGGGCCTGGGCGATGTAGTCGGCGCCGAGGCCGTTGTACCAGAGGGTCGAGCGATAGGTGCCGTCCTCGTTGAAGGGCTCGTTCACCACGTCCCAGGCGGCCAGCTTGCCCTTGTAGCGAGTGACTTCGGTGCTGATGTGGTCCTGGAGCAGCGTGCTGAGCTCGGCGGGCGTCCAGGTGCCGTTCGTCAGCCAGCTCGGGTTCTGGCTGTGCCAGACGAGGGTGTGGCCGCGTACCTGCTGGTTGTGGGCCTGCGCGAAGGCCACGATCTGGTCGGCCTCGGCCCAGTTGTACGTGCCGCGCGAGGGCTCGACGGACCCCCACTTCATGGCGTTGCCGGGGGTGAGGGAGTTGAACTGGGCTCCGGAGATGTCGCCGTACGTGCCCGTGAGCCTGGAGCCGGTGACGGCGGTGCCGATCACCTTTCCCTTGGCGGCGGCGAGGTCGCGGAGGGGAGTGTCCGCCGCGTGGGCGGCGGGGGCCGCGACCAGCAGGGCGCCGAGGGTGGCGATGCCGGTGAACAGCGATGCCAGGGACGCGAGCGATAAGCCTGATCTCAGAGATCTCATTGCGGGTGCCTCCGAAAGTTTCGGCCGTGCAACCGATTGGCTTCGGAGAGTGTGGAGCGGGGCGCACCACTCGTCAATAACTGGAACACCGGTAACGAGAGGCCCTACGCCGGCGGCACCCCCGTACTGCTTCGCACCACCAGCCTCGTCGCCAGCTCCACGCGCGTTCCGGCCGACGGCTGTTCCTGCCGCCCCAGCTCCAGCACCAGCTTCGCCGCCGCCTCCGCCATCTCCGTCAGCGGCTGCCGTACGGTCGTGAGCGGCGGCCCGACCCAATGCGCCACCGGCAGATCGTCGAACCCGACGACGCTCAGGTCGTCCGGGATCCGCAGCCCCAGCTCGCGCGCGGCCTCGTACAGGCCGAGCGCCTGGAGATCGTTGCCCGCGAAGAGGGCCGTCGGCCGGTCCGGGTGGCCCAGCAGTTCGCGGCCCAGCCGGTAGCCGTCCTCGTGATGGAAGTTCCCGGTCTTGATCAGCTCGGGGTCCACCGGCAGCCCGGCCGTCTCCAGCGCGGCCCTGAATCCGTCGACCCGCGCGCGGCTGCACATCATCCGCGAGGGCCCGGTGATCGCGCCGATCCGGGTGTGGCCGAGCTCGACGAGATGCCGCGTCGCGGCCAGCCCACCGTGCCAGTTGGTGGCGCCGATGGACGGTACGTCGTCACCCGGGTCGCCCGCCGGATCCAGCACCACGAACGGGATGGATCTGCTGGTCAGCAGCGCGCGCTGGGACTCGTCGAGCCGGGACAGCACGAGGATCACGCCGTGCGGGCGGCGCGCGGCGACCTGGTCGGCCCAGGTGCGTCCGGGGGTGAGCCGACCCGCGCTCTCGGAGAGGACGACGCTCAGGCCCTCGTCCCGCGCGACGTTCTCGACACCCCGGATGACCTCCATCGCCCAGGCGCTCTCCAACTCGTGGAAGACCAGGTCGATGAGGGGCGAGCGGGTCGCCTCGGCCCGGCGGCGCCGGTAGCCGTAGTCGCGCAGCAGCTCCTCGACGCGGGTGCGGGTGGCCGGGGCGACGTCGGCCCGGCCGTTGAGCACCTTCGAAACAGTCGGAGCGGACACGCCGGCCTCGCGGGCGATTTCGGCGAGGGTCGCCGTCCGCGAGGACCGGTCCGTCGTCCGACTTTCCATGGGCTTCGCGGGTTTCATGGGCGCGATGGTAACCCTGTGGGCCCTGCGGGCAGCCCCTCTCCGACCTCACGCAGGTCAGCAACATTCGCAGATTGGCAAGAAACATTCGCCCCAGGAGACGACCGGCGGCTCACTTCACCCGCACCTCGCACCGCATCCGCCGCCCCGGTCCCACCATCCGCTCGGGCCCGGTCAGCGTCACCGGCACCGCATACCGCACGTCTCCTTCGCCGCCGGCCACCGCCAACCGCAGCTCCAGCTCCCCCGGTTCGACGATGCGGTCACCGTCGGGCCCGGTGTACGCGGCCAGGTCCGCCGGAACCGTGAAGTGGACCTCCGCCGACGCCCCCGCCTCCAGCGGCACCCGCGCGTACCCCACCAGCCGGGCCACCGGTCGGGCCACCTTGCCCACGGGATCGTGGAGATAGAGCTGCACGACCTCCGTACCGGCCCGCTCCCCCGTGTTGCGGACGGTCAGCCGGAGCGTCGTCTCGCCGTCCGTCGGGAACACGGCGTCTTCGACCGACGGCGCCTGCCAGGCGTACGACGTGTAGGACAGCCCGTGCCCGAACGGGAACAGCGGCGTCGGATCGAGGTTGCTCGCCTCGCCGCGCAGGCCGAGCGGCGGGGCGAGATATGTCCACGGTTGCCCGGCCGGGTCGCGCGGCACGCTCACCGGCAGCCGCCCCGACGGGTTCACCCGCCCGGACAGGACCCCGGCCACCGCCGGGCCGCCCTCCTGGCCCGCGAAGAACGCCTGCACCACCGCCGCGCACCGGTCCGCCCAGCGCCCGAGGGCATACGGGCGGCCGGACAGCACGACCAGCACCACCGGCGTCCCCGACGCCAGCGCCTTGTCCAGCAGCTCCCCTTGCCCCTCCGGCAGTTCGAGGTCGGCCGCGTCGCACCCCTCGCCCGACGTGCCGCGCCCGAACAGCCCCGAACGGTCCCCGACCGCGACCACGCACACCTCGGCCGCCACCGGTTCATCCGTGAACTCCGCGTCCGGGAACTCCGCGCGCAGCGCTTCGAGCAGCGTCGGCACGGCGACGCCTGTCGGGACCTCGGGGTGGTCCAGCAGGACATGGCGGGGGAACGTGTAGCAGCCGAGCATGGCCGCCGGGTCGTCGGCGAGCGGCCCGAGCACGGCGATCCGCCGCACCCCGGGCGCCAGCGGCAACGTACCGCCATTGGCCAGCAGGACCACCGACTCCTCCGCCAACTGCCCTGCCAGCGCCCGCATATGGGGCGGATCGAGATCGACGGAAGTCGCGGTGACGGACGGCGGCGCCCAGTCGGGGTCCAGCAGCCCCAGCTCACACTTCTGCGTCAGCACCCGCAGCGCGGCCCGGTCCACGAACTCCTCGTCGAGCGGTCCGGCCCCGTAGCACCGCACCGCCGGAAGCTCGACATCCACGCCCGCCGCGAGCGCGAGCGACGCCGCCCCCGCCGGGGAGTCCGCGAGCCCGTGCGCCGACTCCAGGAAGGACACGCCGAAGTAGTCGGACACGACGGTGCCGGTGAACTCCCATTCTTCCCGCAGGAGTTCGGTGAGCAGTCGGCGGTGGGCGTGCGCGGGCAGCCCGTCGACGTCGTTGTACGCGGCCATCACCGACCGCGCGCCCCCCTCTCGTACGGCCATCTCGAACGGCGGCAGGATGACGTCCGCCAGTTCGCGCGGGCCGAGCGAGGCGGGCGCGTGGTTACGGGCGCCCCGGGAGGCCGAGTAGCCCGCAAGGTGCTTGAGCGTGGCGACGATGCCCGCCGACTCCAGGCCCTGGACATAGGCGGTGCCGACGGTCGCCACGAGGTAGGGGTCCTCACCGATCGACTCCTCCGTGCGGCCCCAACGGGGGTCGCGTACGACGTCGAGGACGGGGGCGAGGCCCTGGTGCACGCCGACCGCGCGCATCGAGGCCCCGATCGCCGACGCCATCTCCTTGACCAGGGCCGGGTCGAAACTCGCACCCCAGGCGAGCGGCGTCGGAAAGACGGTGGCCTGCCAGGCCGTGAAGCCGGTGAGGCACTCCTCGTGGGCGAGGGCGGGCAGCCGGAATCGGTTCGCCGAGCGGATACGTTCCTGGAGGGAGGCGAGACGGGCTGCACCCTCGGCCGGGTCGACCGGCGCCGTGCCGAAGGGGCGGGTCAACTGGCCCAACCCGTGCGGCAACAGCTCGGTCAGGTCCACGTCCTCGGACAGGGCGTGCTGCAGCGGCGCCACATCCCCGCCCGGGGTCTCGTTGGCGCCGGGCCAGACGCTGTAGAGCTGGGCGATCTTCTCCTGGGGGGTCATACGGGCGAGCAGATCGGCGGCGCGGACGCCTGCGGGCAGAGCGGGGTCCTGCCAGGGGTCGGTCATGTAGCTCCTCACGTATATAAGGCGGTACATAAGGCGGTTCGGTCTTCAGCCCTTGGTCGCGCCGAGCGTGATGCCGCCGATCAGCTGTCGTTCGGCGACCGCGTAGAAGGCCAGGGCGGGCGCCATGGCGAGGACCAGGTACGCGAAGATGCGGGCCACATCGGCGGCGTACTGGCCCTGGAACTGCTGGATGCCGACGGGGACCGTCCACCAGGTGGGTTCGCTGAAGACCAGGAGCGGGAGCAGGAAGTTGTTCCAGCTGCCGACGATGGCGAGGACGGAGACCGTGCCGAGCGCCGGGCGGGCCAGCGGCAGCAGGATGCGCCAGAAGAAACCGAAGGGGGAGCAGCCGTCGAGCGTGGCCGCCTCCTCCAACTCGCCGGGGATCTCCCGGAAGAAGCCGCGCAGGATGACGATCGTCATGGGCAGCCCGAAGGCGGCCTGGGGCAGGATCACACCCCACGGGTTGTCGAGGAGGTGGAAGGTACGGAGCAGGATGAACAGCGGCAGGATCGCCACCGCGAACGGGAACATCAGCCCCATCGTGAAGAGGGTGAACACCACCTCCCGCCCGCGGAAGGCGAATCGGGCGAGCGCGTAGGCGGCGAGCGCCGAGGCCCCCACCGTCAGGATCGCGGTGGCCACCGCGATCAGTGTGCTGCTGCCGATGGACCGCCAGAACGTGCCCGAGCCGAGCAGTGACGTGTAGTTCGACGTCACCCAGGGGTCGGGCAGGCCGAAGGTGTTGCTGGAGAGCTGGTCGGTCGACTTGAAGCCGGAGACGAGGGCATAGAGGACCGGGGTCACCATGACCGCGCCGACCAGCCACAGGATCACGTACACCGGGAGGGTGCGCAGCCATCGGCGGCGCACCACGCTCTGGGATCCGCTCATCGGTTGGCTCGCATGGTGGTGATGGCTCCTTCGGTGTCGCGGCGCAGCACGAAGCGCTGGTAGGCGAGCGCGAAGACCAGGCTGATCAGGAACATCGCGACGCTGATGGCGCTCGCGTAGCCCATCTGGTAGCGCTTGAAGCCGTACTGGAACATGCTGATGGCCATGGTTTCGGAGTGGTGGTCGGGGCCGCCCGCGGAGATCACCCACACCAGGTCGAAGAGCTGGATGGCGCCGATGACGGACAGGAACACGCTGATCCGCAGGGTCGGCGCGAGCAGCGGCAGCGTGACGTGGCGGAAGCGCTGCCAGCTGCCGGCGCCGTCGATGCGCGCCGCCTCGTGCAACTCCGCCGGGATGCCTTGCAGGCCGGCCAGGTAGAGCATCATGTGGAAGCCGAAGTACTTCCAGGTCATCACGAGGAAGAGGGTGGGCAGGACGGTGTCCGGCCCCGCGAACCAGAGCCCGCCCACGCCGCCGAGCCCGACCGCGTCGAAGACCCTGTCGGCGAGACCGTCGTCCGGCGCGAAGATCATGCTGAACAGCACGCCGGTGATGACCTCGGACAGGATGTACGGCGCGAAGAACAGCATCCGGTAGACGGCCCGGCCGCGCAGCTTCTGGTTGAGCATCACGGCCATGGCGAGCGCGAACGGCAGCTGGAGGACGACGGAGAAGGCGACGAGCAGGAAGCCGCGCCACAGATCCCCGAGGAACACCGGGTCGTCGAGGAGCCGGGTGTAGTTGTCGAGCCCCACGGAGTCCGTGGGCGACCCGAACCCGCCCCAGTTGAAGAAGCTGATGTACATCGCGTAGCCCATCGGCACCAGCACAAGCAGCCCGAACAGGACCAGCGCCGGAACCGTGAAGACAAAGGCCCCCAGCCAGTCACGCAGCCGGCGCGCGACGGGCCGCCGAGCCGCCGGCCCGGGTGACAGGGGCGGCGCCTCAGAAGACTTGCCGATGTCGACCGCGTACGTCGGTGTCGTCGAGTGCGTCATCGGCGGCCGCTAGCCCTCGCTCTTGGCGACCTGGGTGACCGAACGCGTGACCTGCTCGGGGGACTTGGAGCCCGCGATGAGCGCGGCGACGCTGTCGTTGATCTCCTGGCCGACGGCGGGGGCGTACGCCTGGTCGAGGTAGAGCTGGAAGCCGGTGGCGTCGGTCAGGGCGTCCGATACGGCGGTGAGGTTGGGGTCGGTGAGCGCGGGCAGGGCGTCCTTGGAGACCGGTATCAGGCCGGTGTCCTTGACGAGCGTCTCGGCGAACTCCTTCTCGGCGAAGAACTTCAGGAACTCCACCGCCGCGTCGGGCGCGCCCTTGCGCACCGCGTGACCGCCGCCCCCGCCGAACACCTCGGTGAGCGCGCCCTTTCCGCCCTCCACCGCGGGGAAGGAGAAGAAGCCGAGGTCGTCGCCGAGGCCCTTGCCCGAGTCGCTCTGGACGACCGGCGCCCACTGGCCCATCAGCTCCATGCCCGCCTTGCCGTTGGCCATCGCGGCCGCCTCGCCGGTGGGCGTGGAGTAGGCCGCGCCGAGGAACCCCTTCTGGAAGGGTTCGAGCGCGACGAGGTCCTTGAGGTGCTGACCGGCCGTGACGAATCCTTCACCGGTGAAGTCGGCGTCGGTGGCGGCCTGTTGCATCGCTTCGAGCCCGGCGACGCGCATGGACAGGTACGCCCAGTAGTACATGCCGGGCCACTTCTCCTTGCCGGCCAGGGCGATGGGGGTGACCCCGGCGCTCTTGAGGGCTCGGACGGCGTCGAGGTAGCCGGACCAGGTGGTGGGCGGGGAGTCGATCTTCGCCTTCTTGAAGAGCGCCTTGTTGTACCAGAAGCCGACCATGCCGATGTCGAACGGAACGGCGTACGTCTGCTTGTCGAACTGGTAGGCCGACAGGGAGGCGGGCACGAAGTTCGCCGTCCACGGGGAGACCTTCTCCGTCAGGTCCTCGACCAGGCCGGCGTCGATCTGCTGCTTGAGGACCCCGCCGCCCCACGTGTGGTAGATGTCCGGCAGCTTCCCCGAGGTGGTCAGCGCCGTCATCTTGGACTTGTACGCCTCGTTCTCCAGCGTGACGATCTTGATCTTCACGTCCGGGTGCGCGGCCTCGAACTCCTTGGCGCGCTGGGCCCACAGCTTCTTCGCCGGTTCGGTGGTGGTGATGTTCCACCACTCGATCGTGGTCTTGCCCGAGCTGTTCCCGCTGTCGGAGGAGCCGCACGCGCTCAGGGCGGCCGCCCCCAGTCCGGTCGCCGCGGAGGCCGCCAGGAACCCGCGGCGGGAGAGAGAGGTGTTGCCCAACGCTCGCATCGCACACCTTCCGGAAGAGAGCCGATAATTATCGGCGGAGTGCGCCGGAAGTTACGGGGACCCGCCAGACGTGTCAACGCTTCTGACAAACCCGAGAGTTACCGCCCCCGCACAGGCCCGCGGGGAACAACGCATCTCCCAGCAGCACGGCCCCCAAGCGACCAGCCCCCGAGAGGGGCGCGAGGAACTGCGCATCTTTCAGCGGCACAGGGAACGGCGCATGTTAGGGGCGCGGGGAAAGGTGCACCTTGGGGGCGCGGCGAACGGCTTAGGCGCGCGGGGAACTGCGCACCTTAGGGGCGCGGGGAACTGCGCGACCAGCCCCCACCGGGCCCGCAGCCAAACCCCCGGCCTCAGCCGACCCGCCCCGGCTCAAACCCTCCGCACCGTACTCGACCGCACCACCAGCTCCGTAGCCAGCTCAACCCGAGGAGACGCCGGCTCCTCCCCCAGCGCCAGCCGAAGCACCGTCCGAGTAGCCAACTTCCCCATCTCCGCCAACGGCTGCCGCACCGTGGTCAACGGCGGAGCCGACCACCGAACCTCCGGCAGATCATCGAACCCGACGACACTCATGTCCTCCGGAACCCGCAGCCCACGCCGCCGCAACGCCTCGATCGCCCCCAAAGCCATCTGATCACTCGCGGCGAACAACGCGGTCGGCGGCTCATCCAGATCAAGCAGCGCATTGCACCCGTCGAACCCCGCCTGGTGATAGAAGTCGCCCGGCACGATCAGCGCGTCATCAACGGCAACCCCCGCCCCCTCCAGCGCCGCCCGGTACCCATCCAGCCGAGCCCGCGAGCACAGCAACCGCACCGGCCCGGCGACAAACCCGATCCGGCGATGACCGAGGCCGAGCAGATGCTCGGTCGCCGCCATCCCGCCCGCCCAGTTGGCGGCGCCGACCGTCGGCACGTCCAGCGTCGGCGACCCCGCCGGATCGATGACGACCAACGGCACGCCCAGCCGCCGCAGTTCCTCGTGCAGCAGAGGTTCGAGAACAGACGTCACCAGGATCACGCCGTCCGAGGCGCGGGCGCGCAGATTGGTCATCCACTGCCGCGCGGACCCCGACGCGCCGTGGATGGCCGAGACCACGGTCCCCACCCCGGACGCATGCGCAACCTCCTCCACCCCCCGGATGATCTCCACGGCCCAGGGGCTGTCGAGGTCGTTGAAGACCAGGTCGACAAGGGCCGCCCGGTCGCCGGGCGCGGCCGACCTGCGCCGGTAGCCGTGATGCCGCAGCAGGTCCTCGACACGGGCCCGGGTCTCCGGCGACACGTCGGAACGGCCGTTGACGACACGCGACACGGTGGGCACGGAGACCCCGGCCTGCCGGGCGATCTCGGTGATCGTCACCTTGTTCTTGATGCTCTCCCGGGCCACTGCGCCCACCTCCGTCGACATGTCCAAGCGCCCCTCTACCGTTCCACACCCACGGGCGAAACTTTGCAGGAGTCTTCCGGAAAATTGCCGTCGGCGTGAAGCCCGGGACAGGACAGGAGCGTCAGGAGACCGATTCGAACCGCCACCGATGCACGGCCCGAGTCACCAACTCCCCATCCGGCTCAGGCAGTTCGGGCACCTTGGCGTCGTACGTCGCATCCCACCAGGTGATCACCAGCACCCGGTCCTGCGGCGCCCGCAGGACCTCCTGCCGCAGCGGCGCCCCCGGCAACTCCTGCGCCCGCACCCAGGCGAGCAGCTCCTCGCCCCGCCCGGCGACGGCCCGGGCCTCCCACATCAACGCGACGGTCACGAGTAGAGGTTCTCCTTCGAGACCTCGTGTACATGATCATGCGAGTGCCCGCGTCCCGGTACATGCGGGTCGGTCACCGGCAGCGACGAGTCCGCCGACAGATCCCAGTCGGACGCGGCCCGGTTGCGCGCCACCATCTCCGCACCCAGGGCGGCCACCATCGCGCCGTTGTCCGTGCACAGCTTGGGCCGCGGCACCCGCAGCCGGATCCCGGCGGCCTCGCAGCGCTCCTGGGCGAGCACGCGCAGCCGGGAGTTGGCGGCCACCCCGCCGCCGATCATGAGGTGATCGACGCCCTGGTCGCGACAGGCCCGTACAGCCTTCCTGGTCAGCACGTCCACCACAGCCTCCTGGAAGGAAGCGGCGACGTCCCGCACCGGCACCTCCTCCCCTGCCGCCCGCTTGGCCTCGATCCACCGGGCCACGGCGGTCTTCAGACCGGAGAAGGAGAAGTCGTACGCCGGGTCGCGCGACCCGGTGAGCCCGCGCGGGAAGGCGATGGCCCGCGGGTCGCCCTCCTTCGCGTACCGGTCGATGACCGGACCGCCGGGGAAGCCGAGGTTGAGCACCCGGGCGATCTTGTCGAAGGCCTCGCCCGCCGCGTCGTCGATGGTCGCGCCCATCGGCCGTACGTCGGAGGTGATGTCGGTCGAGAGCAGCAGGGACGAGTGCCCGCCGGAGACCAGCAGCGCCATCGTCGGCTCCGGCAGCGCGCCGTGCTCCAGTTGGTCCACGCAGATGTGGGAGGCCAGGTGGTTCACGCCGTACAGCGGCTTGCCCAGCGCGTACGCGTACGCCTTCGCCGCCGACACCCCGACGAGCAGCGCGCCGGCGAGTCCGGGCCCGGCGGTGACCGCGATCCCGTCCAGGTCGCGCGCACTGACCCCCGCATCCTTCAGCGCGCGCTCGATGGTCGGCACCATCGCTTCCAGGTGCGCGCGGGAGGCGACCTCCGGCACGACCCCGCCGAACCGGGCGTGCTCGTCGACGCTGGACGCGATGGAGTCCGCGAGCAGGGTGGTCCCCCGGACGATGCCGACGCCGGTCTCGTCGCAGGAGGTCTCGATGCCGAGGACGAGCGGTTCGTCAGCCATTGATCTCGGTTCCTCGTGTTCCTTGTGCTTCTTGTGTTTCTTGCGCTTCTTGAGTTCCTGGTACGGCGGCCGAAGGAGCATGCAGGCGCATGACCAGGGCGTCGATGTTCCCCGGCTGGTAGTAGCCGCGCCGGAAGCCGATGGGCTCGAAGCCGAAGCGCTCGTACAGCTTCTGCGCGCGGACGTTGTCCACCCGGCACTCGAGCATCACCTCGGCGCACTCGAACGCGGTCGCGGCCCGCAGCAGTTCGGCCAGCAGCCGGGCGCCGAGGCCGGTGCCCCACTGCTCGCGGCGTACCGCGATGGTCTGTACGTCGCCCAGGTCACCGGCGGCGGCCAGCCCTGCGTACCCGACGAGCCGCTCCCCCTCCATGGCCACGACATACCGCCGGGTCGCCTCCGGACCGCGCGCATGGGCCAGCTCCGACCAGAACATCCCCCGCGACCAGGCGTCCTCGGGGAAGAGGTCCTTCTCCAGCTCCAGTACGGGATCGATGTCCCACCAGCGCATCTCGCGCAGCTCGGTGGTCACTTCGGGGTGACCACCTTGTAGTTCTTGGGCACCTGGGCGTCCGGCCGGCGCAGATACAGCGGCCGGGGCGCTTCCAACTCCTCGCCCGCGTTCAGCCGCTCCGCGGCCAGGGACGCGAGCGCCGCCGCCGAGACGTGCTCGGGCGCGCGGGCGTCCGGGAACGTGTCGGGGTAGAGCAGCGCGCCCGCGCCGACCGCGGGCAGCCCGCCGAGGTCGAGGTCGCCCGGCCGGTCCACGGCGGGCTCCGACACACGCGTACGGGGATCCGCGTACCGCGCCCAGTACACCTCCTTCCGCCGCGCGTCCGTCGCGACGACGAAGGGACCCTCGACCTCGGCCGCGTACGCGAGCCCGTCGAGGGTGCACAGGCCGTGCACGGGCACGCCCAGCGCGAGGCCGAAGGTGTCGGCGGTCATGAGGCCGACGCGCAGCCCCGTGTACGGGCCGGGGCCGACGCCCACGACGATGCCGGTGACGGCGTCGAGCCGCAGGCCGGCCTCGGCGAGCACCCGGTCGACGGTCGGCAGCAGCAGCTCTCCATGCCGACGGGCGTCCACCTGGCTCGAGGAGGCGAGGACGGACGTGCCGTCGTGCAGGGCGACGGTCACTGCGGGGGTGGCGGTATCCAGAGCGAGCAAGAGC
Organism: Streptomyces sp. SD15; assembly: GCF_054462255.1. NCBI lineage: Bacteria > Bacillati > Actinomycetota > Actinomycetes > Kitasatosporales > Streptomycetaceae > Streptomyces > Streptomyces sp. SD15. Next base: position 58,267 of record NZ_JBTLMO010000038.1, read on the forward strand.
ACGCAAACAGCCTACGGCGCTCGGGGGGTGTCCCGCGGACCGGAGTACGGCCACCGCCGTCCGCCGCGCCCGTGCTGCTACCGTCACCACAAAGGACATACAGGGCGCGGACACGGTACGAGAGGTGGGCATACAGGTGGCTAGGAGCAGCTCGGGATTCGTGGCCGGGCTCACCGCCGCGGCCATCGCCGTAGTGGGGTTCCTCGCCTACCAGGCATCGGCGAACGCGCCGGAGGAGCTGACCCAGCCCCGCACCGGCACGTCCCCCACGGCCACCGCCCCGAAGGCCCCCCGGGACAAGAAGAACCCGGTGGCACTGCCCGCCGAGTCCGGCACCGGTGAGCGGGTCGTCTACTCGGTCGACGACGACCGTGTGTGGCTCGTCGACGCGAACAACAAGGCCCAGCGCACCTTCAAGGTCACACCGGGCACGGTGGACCCGGCCATCGGCACCTACGCCGTCACCACGCGCTCCAAAGAGGTCACCGGATCGGACGGGGTCCAGATCGAGCACGTCGTACGGTTCACGATCGTCGACGACATCGCCATCGGCTTCAGCGCCGCCCTGAACGGCTCAACAGCCGCCCCCGACCCCGCCCGAAGGCTCGGCGGAATCCGAGAATCCCGCGCAGACGGCACCGCAATGTGGGAGTTCGCAACAGTAGGCGTAAAAATCGTAGTAATCCGCTAGCCCCGGCGAGAGGCACGCTTTCAGGGGCGCGGGGAACTGCGCGACCAGCCACGACGCACCCGCACCCAACGAATCCCCTCCAGCGGGGGCGCCCCTAGGGGCGCGGGGAACTGCGCATCTTTCAGGGGCGCGGGGAACTGCGCGACCAGCCCCAACGCACCCGCACCCAAAGAACCGCCCCTCCAGCGGAGCGCCTACGCCGCGTTGCGGCGAGGCTCCTCAACCACCCGCGGCACCTCCGGCAACGGCACCCGCGGCGGCAGCGACACCGCCGCAGCGGCGGCACACGACGCCAACAAGTCCCGCATCGACACCCCCGCCGCTCCGCCCACCCCGCACGGCTGCGCCGGCACGTCACGTTCTGAAGCCGACATGAACGCCTCCTGGGGCTCCGGGGGCAAGCGTGGTTAGGTAGACCTAACTACGGCCTGATGTCCATGTGACCACGGCCGGGATGCCGAACGCAACATCTTGCCGACGACTTGTCGGAACCTTCATGAATACCTTCATGAATACCTTCATGGATACGTCATGAACACCGTCATGAACCTGTGCCAGGACTCACGCCGCCAGCACGCTCAGCTCCACCGTCGCCCAGCGCCCCCCGAGCCCGGTCACCGTGACGTGCCGTACCTCGTCCGTGGTGTCACCGACGGCCCGGTGGATGACGACATGCAGCCGGTCGTCGGTCAGCTCCTCGACCTTGCCCTCGCCCCACTCCACGACGATCACCGAGTCGGAGAGCGAGACGTCGAGATCGAGGTCCTCCATCTCGTCGAGCCCGCCGCCCAGGCGGTACGCGTCCACGTGGACGAGCGGCGGACCGCCACCGAGGGAGGGGTGCACGCGGGCGATGACGAAGGTCGGGGAGGTGACCGCGCCGCGCACGCCCAGCCCCTCGCCGAGCCCACGGGTCAGCGTCGTCTTGCCCGCGCCGAGCTCACCGTTGAGCATCACGAGATCGCCCGCGCGCAGCAGCTTGGCCAGGCGACGGCCGAGGTCCCGCATCTGCTCGGGCGAGGTGACGGTGATCTGCACGCCGGCCCCGTCCCGCGTGGGCTCAGCCTGGTTGTGCGGTGCTGCTGGTGCTTCCATAGCCACCCACGGTAGCCCCTGCCGGGACGGCACCCGCGCGCATGAGGAGGTCGGCGAGACGGTCTATGACCACCTCGGGGTGCTCCAGCATGACCAGGTGCCCGGCGTCCGGCACGAGCACCAGTTCGGCGTCCGGCAGCCGGTCCGCGATCGCCTCACTGTGCTCGCTCGGCGTCACCATGTCCCCGACCCCGGCCAGCACCAGTACCGGCAGCTCGGTGAAGTGGTTCAGCGCCTCGGTCTTGTCGTGATCGGTGAACGCCGGGTAGAACTCCGCGACCACGTCGATCGGGGTGCCCTCGATCATCCGTTCGGCGAATCGCTCGATGGCCGGGTCGACGTCCCGGGACGCGAACGAGTACCGCTTGATGATCCCCGCGAACAGATCCGCCGTCGCCCGCCGCCCGCGCTCCACCAGGGCGGCCTGCTGCCCGAGCGCCTTCAGTACGCCGGGCAGCACCCACCGCACCGCGTTGACGCCCGCGACAGGCAGCCCGAAGTTGACCTCGCCGAGCCGCCCCGACGACGTACCGACAAGGGCGACGGCGACCACCCGCTCCCGCACCAGGTCCGGAAACTCGTCGGCCAGCGCCATGACCGTCATGCCGCCCATGGAGTGGCCGACCAGCACGATCGGCCCCTCGGGCACGGCGGCGTCGATGACCGCCTTCAGGTCGCGGCCGAGCTGGTCGATGGAGACCGGCGTGCCGTCCTGCACCTGGGCGGCGCCGCGCGCGGACCGCCCGTGACTGCGCTGGTCCCAGTGGACCGTGCGCACCACACCCCGCAGCGCGGCGCGCTGGAAGTGCCAGGAGTCCTGGTTGAGGCAGTACCCGTGGCTGAAGACGACGGTGACGGGGGCCGGGGCCTTGCGTCCGAAGAGCCGTCGGCGGCGCGGGGTGAAGGTGACGTCCTGCTCGATGTCGTCCACCTCGTAGTACAACTCGGTGCCGTCGTCGGCGTACGCCTTGCCGGGGGTGCCTCGCAGCGAGCCGTACGGGCCCGTCGAGTCGAGGGCGAGCCGGGCCTTTCTGCGCATGCCGCGGCCGACCGTGAGGCGCTCTATGGCGACTCCGGCGGCGGCGCCCGCGGCGACCACGCCTATGGCGACACCGGCGACACCGGCCTTGCGCCAGTTCCCGGCACTCGCCGCGGCGGAGGCGACGGCCGCCGCGGCGACGCCGGTGACGGCCTCCGCGCTGCTCTCGCTCACGTACCGCTCCCCTTCGCCAGGATGTCGTCTGCTTCTGCTGATACCGATGACGCTGTTGTTATTCGTGGTGCTGTTGCTACACGCGATGCTGTTGGTACTGGCACCCTCTGCGGGTTACCCCTCTTGTTCCCTATTCACGTACACACGCGGCACCCGGGTTCCGATCCGGGTGACGATTTCGTACGCGATCGTGCCCGCCGCGCGGGCCCAGTCCTCGGCGGTCGGCTCGCCGCGGTCGCCCGGGCCGAAGAGGATCGCCTGCGTGCCGGGCGGAGGCTCGTCCCCGCCGAGGTCGACGACGAACTGATCCATCGCGACCCGGCCCGCGACCGTCCGCCACTTGCCGCCGATCAGTACGGGGCCGGTGCCGGAGGCGTGCCGTGGGATGCCGTCCGCATAGCCGACGGGCACCAGGCCGAGGGTCGTGGCGCCCGGAGTGACGTAGTGATGCCCGTAACTGACGCCGTGGCCCCCCGGTGTCTGCTTCACCAGCGCCAGGGACGCGCTCAGCGTCATCACCGGGCACAGGCCGAAGTCGGCCGGGGTGCCGATCTCGGGGCTGGGCGAGATGCCGTAGACCGCGATTCCGGTACGGACGAGGTCGAAGTGGCTCTCGGGAAGGGTCAGCGTGGCCGCAGAGTTGGCGATGTGCCGCACCTCGGGGCGCACGCCCTGCTGCTCGGCGTACGTCACCATCTCGCGGAAACGGGTGAGTTGGGCCTGGATGGAGGGGTGGCCCGGCTCGTCGGCGCAGGCGAAGTGCGACCAGAGGCCGGTGACGGTGATCAGCCCTCGGGTCTGGGCGCGCAGCGCCTCGGTGACGAGTTCGGGCCAGTCGGCGGGCTGGCAGCCGCTGCGTCCGAGGCCGGTGTCGGCCTTGAGCTGGACGCGGGCGCGCATGCCGGCCTCCCCCTCCGCCACTTCCTCGGCCGCCGCGCAGACTTCCCGCAGCGCCCACATCCCGCTGACCGACACGTCGAGGTCCGCCTCGATGGCCTGCTTCCAGGGGCCGCCTGGGGTCCAGAGCCAGCACATGATGCGCCCCGGCAGTCCCGCGGCCCTCAGCGCGAGGGCTTCCTCGGGGGTGGCGGTGCCGAGCCAGGTGGCGCCCGCGCCGAGCGCCGCGCGGGCGCACGGGATGGCCCCGTGGCCGTACGCGTCGGCCTTGACCACGGCCATCACGGCCGCGGACGGCGCGTGGGCGCGCAGGGTCCGCACGTTGGCCCGCAGGGCGGCCAGGTCGATCTCTGCGCGGGCGCGCAGGGGCGCTGTCTCGTTCATAGCGCACCCAGTGTCTCAGAGGGGGCTGACAGCCCAGTCAGTACCTCTGGGACGGTCATGTGCCGGCCCTGCGGCCCCAGACGTAGACACGGTCGTTCTTCTTCAGGACGCTCCACAGGCTGCGGGCGTCGGCAAGGCGCAGATTGACACAGCCCCACGAGCCGTTCGGGTCGTAGATGCTGCCGTAGATGGCGTGGAAGGCCTGTCCACCGCTGAAGAACTGGCTGTACGGCATGGGGCTGTTGTACAGCGTCGACCAGTGGTTCTTGTGCTGCCAGTAGACCTTGAACAGCCCGGTCCTCGTCCGGTACCCGGCCCGCCCGCTCCGCATCGGCACCGGCCCCCACAGCACCTTCTTCCCCTTCTGCACCCAGGTGAGCTGACGGACCAGGTCCACACAGGCGACGCGGTACGACCGGACGGGACACTTTCCGGCCGCGTTCGGGTTCTTCTTCGCGGACAGCAACTGCATGTGAGCCCATGTGACGGGTCCGGCGAAGCCGATGCTCGGCTTGATCCCGTTCCGCTCCTGGAATGTCCGAATGGCACGACAGTCGCTCGCCGACTGTTTCCCGTCCACCTTCAGCTTCAGCCATCGCTCCACCTGTCGCTGGTACGGGCCGGTCAGCTTGCTGCATGTCACCGCCTTGCCCGCGGCGGCGTCGCTGAGAGGTACGTACTCGATGAGGGCGTCCGTCCCCACAGGCGCGTCCGGGGGCTCGACGGCGTCCTCCCGCGCGCTCGGCGTGTACACCTTGGGCGGCAGCATCTGATCCGGCGTGTCCACCTGCCACGGCTGATGCGGGCCCGGCGCCACACCGGGCACCAGCTCGCTCCCCGGGCCGGGTGCCGGGGGGCCGCTCTCGGCCAGCGCACTCTCCACGGGCAACAGCGCCGAGAGCGCGAGCACCACCGCCACACCCCGGCATGTCATTCGTCTGCTCATCATCATGCAACCAGCGATACGCAACGCGAGCGCGGGAGGGGGTGAGCCGCGCGGAAGGGGTCGCCCGTAATGGGCAACGGGGCCGAGCTTTCGTCTCCGCCGCCCCTAGGGGGCTTCTGATGGATCTCCGTGGGAGAAGGAGCGGCGTTCGGTGCGTGCTCTCGCCGCACCGGGCGGAAGCCCTCGTAGCGGAGCTACTAGGGCTTTTGTCCGGTGCGGCGAGAGCACGCACCGAACGCCGCGACGCCGCGGAGATCCATCAGAAGCCCCCTAGGGCCTCCTCAGTTCATCCCGTCCCTCACATCCCGCCAGGCCCCCGGAACCGCATCCGCCACGTCATGGGCCCCCACCGGCGCCCCGTCCGCGGCGAACCTCCCCGCCAGCCCGTGCAGATACGCCGCCACACTCCCCGCGTCCACCGCCGACAACCCCGCCGCCAGCAACGACCCCGCCAGCCCCGACAACACGTCCCCGCTCCCCGCCGTCGCCAGCCACGCCGTCCCCGTCGGATTCACCCGCACCGCCCCACCCCCGGAATCGCCCACCAGCGTGGTCGACCCCTTGAGCAGCACGGTCGCCCCGTACCGCCCCGCCAACTCCCGCACAGCGGCGAGCCGAGCCCCCTCGACCTCCTCCCGCGAAACCCCCAACAACGCGGCCGCCTCCCCCGCATGCGGCGTCATCAGCGTCGGGGCTGTACGTGCCCGCACCGCCCCCATGTCCGCGAGCCGCAACCCGTCCGCGTCCACCAGCACCGGCACATCCGCCCCGAGCACCTCCGCCACGGTCGACGCGTCGTCCCCGGCGCCGGGCCCCACGACCCACGCCTGCACCCGCCCGGCATGCTTGGGCCCCTTCTCTGACACGAGCGTCTCGGGGAACCGGGAGATCACCGCATCCCCGGCGGGCCCCACGTACCGCACGGCCCCCGCCCCACCCCGCAACGCTCCCGCGACGGCGAGCACGGCCGCCCCCGGATAGCGCGCGGACCCGGCGGCGATCCCGACGACCCCCCGCCGGTACTTGTCGCTCTCCGCTCCCGGCACCGGCAGCAGCTCCGCCACATCAGCGTGCTGCAATGCCTCCAGCTCGGGCTCATCAGGCAGCTCCAGCCCGATGTCGACGAGCCGCACCGACCCTGCGTACGCGCGAGCCGGATCGATCAGCAACCCCGGCTTGTGCGTTCCGAACGTGACCGTCAGGTCGGCCCGCACGGCCGCCCCCCGCACCTCCCCCGTGTCCGCCTCGACCCCGCTGGGCAGATCGACGGCGACCAAAGCGGCCCGGGACGCCTCGGCCAGAGCGGCCAACGGCGCGGCGTCCGCCCGCAGCCCGCCCTTGCCGCCGATTCCGACGATGCCGTCGACGACGAGATGGGCCCGCCCGATCAACTCCTCGGCGGCACCGGGACCCGTCACACCGCCCCCCGCCCGGCGAAGGGCCGCCAGCCCGCCCGCATGCGTCCGCCCGGGCACGAGCAACACGGCCGTGACGCCCGCTCCACGCCGGGCGAGCCGCGCCCCGGCATACAGCGCGTCCCCGCCGTTGTCCCCGCTGCCGACCAGCAGCACGACCCGGCTGCCGTACACCCGCCCCAGCAAGTCCGCGCAGGCGGCGGCCAGTCCGGCCGCCGCCCGCTGCATCAACGCCCCGTCCGGAAGCCGTGCCATCAGCTCCCGCTCAGCGGTCCTGACCGTCTCCACGCTGTACGCAGTACGCATGGGGCCGAGTCTTCCGTACGGACGCCGTCCGCGCCGCCCCTGGCCGCCTCGGCGAGCGCTACGAGCGCTACCCCTCCGCCACCACCACCGCCGAAGCCACCCCCGCGTCATGGCTCAGCGACACATGCCAGGACTGGACCCCCAGCTCGGCCGCCCGCGCCGCCACCGTCCCCGTCACCCGCAGCCGCGGCCGCCCGCTGTCCTCGACGTACACCTCCGCGTCGGTCCAGTACATCCCCGCCGGAGCGCCGAGCGCCTTGGCCACGGCCTCCTTCGCCGCGAACCGCGCGGCCAGCGACGCGATACCCCGGCGCTCCCCACTCGGCAGACACAACTCCGATTCCACGAAGAGCCGTTGGGCCAGCCCGGGTGTACGCTCCAGCGCCGCGTGAAACCGGTCGATCTCCGCCACGTCGATTCCGACCCCGATGATGCTCATGCCGAGCACCTTACGGGCGCCCGCACCAATGCCGTGCGGGTCAGGGCCGAGCCCCTCTCGCTGTCGCCGTCGCGACACTGCTCCGGTTGTTCGTCAGCCGAGATCGAGCGGCGCGGAGGGAAGCCCGAAATGGTCGACGATGATCCGTACGGTCTCGGCACCATCGGCGTTGAAACCGGGATCGGAGTCGTACCTCGGGGTGTCCCGGCCGACGATCCCGGCGTCCAGCAGCTCCCGCACGAGGAGATCGGCCATACCTCCGCCACGTCGTGACTCGCGGCGCCGGCCGAAGTTGAAGTACGTATGCTCGAACCCGCCGCGGCTGTAGGCGAACTGGAACGGGTGCTCGGCGCAGTGCGGAACCATGTAGTTCTGCCCGTGCGGGCACGGGCATGCGGGCGTGGAAGCCAGGAGCACGGTCTCCACGCGATCCGGATCACTTGCTCGATTCGCGTAGTAGCGGCGACCCGTGATGTTCCGTGTCAGCTCCCAAGCGGTCTCTCCGCTCGGGGCGGTGTAGGCGTCGTGCGTCACCCAGGCCCAGCCCGACGATTCGCCGACGGTGCGGGCAGAGCGCCCCGCTTCCGCGTAGATGCCGGAGAGGATGGGCAGGGTCATGCCTCTGCAGAAGGTGACGAACATGTTCGGGGCGAGCCAAGTCACTTCGCTTCCGCCTCCAAAGACAGGGGTGGAGAGGGCAGTTCGAAGAAGTCGGCGATCGTCTTCACGAGGCGTCTGTGATCGTCGTCCGAGTTGTCGAATACCGCGTCGGGGCCGATGAGGTCCGCGGCCAGGAGTTCCGGAGAGAGATGGTCCGGGTTGTCGCCGACCCGCGACGCAAGGTCTTCGAAGCTGAAGTGGAGAATCATGCGGCCGTCACGGTAGTAAGAGAAATCGGGCGGAAACCCCTTCGCACTGCACGGCTCGGTCACGAACACGACGACTTCCGCGTCGCCCGGACAGAGACTGGTGTAGTTGACGGGGTCGTAGTCCTCGGCTTCCCAGTTGCACATGTCGTGCACCGCCCACGCCCACCCGCCCCCTTCGCCCTGAGCGAGGGGGTCTCGAAGCAGGCCGCGAAGCCCCTCGGTGAGCGCGTCGAGGGGCACGCCCCGGGCGAAGACGACGTTCACCTCATGGCCCGGGAAGGAGTCCCGTATCAAGTCGGTCATGCCGAGCACCCTAGGTACAGGCACTGACAACGGCGGCGAGTTCACACCAGGGGCTCAGCCCAGGTCAGGCTTCTCCTGCGAAACCTCCGGGCCCTCAACGAACAGCTCCTCCGCACGTGCGACCGCAACAGCCCGGTCGAGCCAGCCGTCGAGGCACGTGAGGTCCGTGCAGTTGGTGATGCGGTCACGCACCTCGTCGGAGACGGGAAGACCGCGCGCCGCGAGGACGCGCAGGACGCCCTCCGCCTTGCCCTTGGCCTGCCCCTTGGCCTCGCCATCCAGGTACGCCTCCTCGAAGACGGTGCCCCTGCCCGGGAAGTAACTGACGACCATTTTCTCCAGCCCTCTCCACGTCTCTCGGGCCGGAGTGTCCTCCAGCCCGACTTCCAGCAACTCCGACCAATACATGGCGGTGGACTTGTCGAACGACCGCATCCCGCGGGCCAGCAAATTGGACGGCTTCGCCAGAGCCGGAAGCACCATGACGTACGTCGGCGGCCCCGTTCCCAAGCTGGACACGGTTGTGCGCGACGTACCCCATGGCTCGGCCTTCGTCGATTCCGAAGCCCAGCTCAGCGCTTTTCGAACGCGCTTCCGTAAGGTGGAGGGTGTGTCACTCGACCCCTCACGGTCACGTGACTTCATCCACAGGCTGGCGAAAGAGCTGTGAGGCACCCATGCCCATCCCCGACAACTGGCGGAAGTCGACCTACTCGGGCGGCGACGACGGCAACAACTGCGTGGAGATAGCGAACTCGCACACCCACGTGGCCGTTCGCGACTCCAAGGCTCCAGCCGACCACACCCTCACCTTCCCGACCGGAGCCTTCACCCCCTTCGTCGAAGCCCTCAAGGACGCTCCCTACTCCACCGTCACCGACTTCGCCAGATTCCGAGGCTGATCCACCTCGTTGCCCCGAGCCGTGGCCAACTCACAAGCGAAGACCTGCAAGGGCACCGTAGCCACCAACGGCTGAAGCAACGTCGGCGTGACGGGGATCCGGATCAGATGGTCGGCGTACGGAACTACCTCCTCGTCCCCCTCCTCCGCGATCACGATCGTCCGCGCACCCCGCGCCCGGATCTCCTGGATGTTGGACACGATCTTGTCGTGGAGAACGGACCGCCCCCGCGGCGAAGGCACGACCACGACCACCGGCAGATCCTCCTCGACCAGCGCGATCGGCCCGTGCTTCAACTCCCCCGCCGCGAACCCCTCGGCGTGCATATAGGCGAGCTCCTTCAGCTTGAGCGCACCCTCCAGCGCCACCGGATACCCCACATGCCGCCCGAGGAACAGCACCGTGTCCTTGTCGGCGAGCGAGCGCGCCAACTCCCGTACCGGCTCCATGGTCTCCAGCACCCGGTCGACCTCGCCGGAGATCTGGGACAGGTCCCGGATCACGGCCTGGATCTCGTCGCCCCACTTGGTGCCGCGGACCTGACCCAGATACAGGGCGACCAGATAGCAGGCCACGAGCTGCGTCAGGAACGCCTTGGTCGACGCGACGGCGACCTCCGGCCCGGCATGGGTGTAGAGCACCGCATCCGACTCACGCGGGATCGTCGAGCCGTTCGTGTTGCAGATCGCCAGCACCTTGGAGCCCTGCGAGCGGGCGTGCCGAAGGGCCATCAGCGTGTCCATGGTCTCGCCGGACTGCGAGATGGCGATGACGAGCGTACGGGGATCCAAAATCGGATCCCGATACCGGAACTCGCTGGCCAACTCCACCTCGCACGGGATCCGCGTCCAGTGCTCGATGGCGTACTTGGCGATCAGCCCGGCGTGGAAGGCGGTCCCGCACGCCACGATGACGACCTTGTCGACCTCGCGCAGCGCCTGAACCGGAATCCGCACCTCGTCGAGTGTCAGAGAGCCGGCCGCGTCGATGCGCCCCAGCAAGGTATCGGCGACAGCCTTGGGCTGCTCGGCGATCTCCTTGAGCATGAAGTAGTCATAGCCCCCCTTTTCGGCCGCTTCCGCGTCCCAGTCCACGTGGTACGAGCGCACGTCGGCGGGTCGGCCGTCGAAGCCGGTGACCGTCACCCCGTCCCGGCGCAGCTCCACCACCTGGTCCTGACCCAACTCGATCGCCGACCGCGTGTGGGCGATGAACGCGGCGACGTCCGAGGCGAGAAAGGCCTCGCCCTCTCCAACGCCCACCACGAGCGGCGAGTTCCGCCGCGCCCCCACGACCACATCCGGCTCATCGGCATGCACCGCGACCAGCGTGAACGCGCCCTCCAGACGTCGGCACACCAGTCGCATCGCCTCCGCCAGGTCAGCACACACCGAGTACTCCTCGGCGAGCAGATGCGCGACCACCTCGGTGTCCGTCTCGGAGCCGAGTTCGTGCCCCCGCTCGGCCAACTCGGCGCGCAGGAGGGCGAAGTTCTCGATGATCCCGTTGTGGACGACGGCGACCCGGCCCGCGTTGTCCAGATGCGGATGCGCGTTCGCGTCCGTGGGGCCCCCGTGGGTGGCCCAGCGGGTATGCCCGATGCCCGTCGTGCCCGCCGGCAACGGCCGGTCGACCAGTTCCTTCTCCAGGTTGACCAGCTTCCCGGCCTTCTTCGCGGCGGCGAGCCCCCCGTCCGCCGGCACGGCGACCCCCGCCGAGTCGTACCCCCGGTACTCCAGCCGCTTCAGCCCGGCCATCACCACATCAAGCGCCGACTGCGACCCCACGTATCCCACAATTCCGCACATGGGCCGCAGCCTAAGGGCCGAGGGCGGCCCAAACCCGGCACTTCGTGCCCGAAATCGGAAATCCTGACCCGGGTCACCTATCAGCCATCTTTGACCTACGCCACCCCACTCAACACCCGCTACATGGACGCCGCCGTCACCCAGCTCCGCGAGGACGGCTTCGATATCCGTGACGAGGACGTCGCCAGGCTGTCCCCGTTCGTACGCCACCACATCAACGTGTTCGGCCGCTACTCCTTCCAGCTCCCCGACCTGCCCGGCAGTCTGCGTCCGCTTCGCTACAAGGACGCGATCGACGAGGAGTGACACGCCCTGGCCCGCACGGCCGGACAGGATGCCCCCTGGGGGTATGGCCAGGAGGAACGTCCGGCGGTGCAGCCAGTGCGCTGCCCGGCTGCCCGAGGGCAGCAGGCGGTCACGCCGGTACTGCACGGCGCCTGCCGAGTCGGACGATGTTGCGAAGGCAGCGGTCGCCTGTGTTCTGGCAGACCGAAGCTACTCAGCGCAGTACGGCCGCCAGCAGGTCGGCCCCCAGCGCCGCCAGATCGGGCAGATTGAGGGTGTAACGGACGTAACGACCGTGCCGCCGGGCCGTGAGCAGGCCCGCGCGGCGCAGGACAGCGAGGTGGCGGGAAACCTCCGGGGGTGAAAGTTCCCAGGCGTGGGCCAGCTCACCGGTGGTGTGCGGGCCGCGGGCCAGGGTGCGCAGCAGCCGCAGCCGTACCGGATGCGCGAGTGCCTCCAGCCGTAGCGTGACCGTTTCCAGCGATACCGGCTCCGGTGGACTCGCCTCGGCCACGGGGTACTGCACCACCGGCTGCCACCCGGGGGCGTGGACCACCACCAGGTGCGGGCGACCGAAGACTTCTCTGTCAAGTCCAGCGTGTTGAAGTGAAGCAGTCCGCCCGGCAGCTCAGCTGATGACCGGGCTGCGGCGTTCGACCAGGACCACGTCGCGCCACTGGCCGTTGTGCTGGCCGATGCGCTCGCGCGTACCGATGACCCGGAACCCAGCCCGCTCGTGCAAGGCCAGGCTGGCCTGCTGGTCTCCCCGGCGGCTTCTGCTGCGGCCTTCAGCAGGTGGGCGGCCAGTTCCGTAAAAGCCGGCAGGTCCGGGCCGGGTGCCGGGCGGCTGGCGTCGCGTACCAGCGGGTGCAGCCGCGCGACCGGCAGCGCGTCCAGCCCGGCCGCGGAGTGCCAAGTCAGCTTGACACTTCCTCCGGTCGCCGGTCATCGCCGGCTGTGGCGGGGATGGCGTTGTCGATGAGGACGGCGGCGATGGCGGCGGCGGTGGGGAAGGCGTCGGCGTTGAGGACCCGGGTGCGGGCCGCGGCGCCGTCGATGAGTAGCGCGAGCTGCTCGCCGAGCTGTTCAGGGTCGGCGGCGCCGGCCTCGCGGGCGGTGTCGGCGAGCCGCGCGGCGACGGCTTTCTTGTAGTCGCGTGCGTACTGGGATGCGGGGTGCTGGGGGTCGTGGAGTTCGACGGCGGCGGCGATGTAGGGGCACAGGGGGGTGGTGGGGGGGATGTCGAAGGCGGCGAGGAGCCGTTCGCGGGGCGTGAGGTCGGTGCGGTCGAACACGCCGGACAGAACGGAGGGGTCGAACCGGCGCAGGTACTCGGCGACGAGTTCGTCCTTGCCGGTGAAGTGCTGGTAGGCCGTGCGCTTGGACACCTCGGCCGCCGCGCAAAGCTGGTCCATGCCGGTGCGGTTGATGCCCTGCTCGCGGAACAGTTGCTGGGACGCGCTGAGGATGCGTTCGCGGGCGCCCCGGCCGCGGCGGCGGCCCGTGGGGCCCTTCTCCAACTCCGTCATAGGTCCATGGTACCCCGGATGGGTAACGACCGGTGTACATAGTTTGCGCCCCGGCCGCCCGCCCCGTACGGTACGTACACAGAGCGGTGTACATAACACCGTCGTCCTAGGTGCGCACGGCACCACCGACCCAAGGGAGCGACTATGGGAAAGCTCGACGGCAAGGTAGCGGTCATCACCGGCGGCACCACCGGCATGGCGCTGGCCGGCGCGAAGCTGTTCGTCGACGAGGGAGCGCACGTCTTCATCACCGGCCGCCGCCAGGACGCCCTGGACGAGGCCGTGAAGCAGATCGGCCGCAACGTCACCGGCGTCCAGGGCGACGCCGCCGACCTGGACGACCTGGACCGCCTCTACGACACCGTCAAGCGGGAGAAGGGCAGCCTCGACGTGCTGTGGGCCAGCGCCGGCGGTGGCGAGCCCGCCCCGCTCGGCGAGATCACCGAGGCCCAGTTCGACACCTGGTTCGGGCTCAACGCCCGCGGCACCCTGTTCACCGTCCAGAAGGCCCTCCCGCTCTTCAACGACGGCGGCTCCATCCTCATGACCGGCTCCAACGCCTCCCTCGGCGCCTTCCCCGGCTGGAGCGTCTACGCCGGCAGCAAGGCCGTCCAGCAGGCCTGGGCCCGCATCTGGCTCAACGAGCTCAAGGACCGCCGCATCCGCGTCAACGTCCTCACCCCCGGCCAGGTCGCCACCGCCAAGCAGGAAGAACTCTTCGACGAGGCCACCAAGCGCCAGTTCGAGTCCCTCATCCCCCGCGGCCAAATGGGCCGCCCCGACGAAATCGCCACCGCCGCCCTCTTCCTCGCCTCCGACGACTCCAGCTACGTCAACGGCATGGAACTCGTTGCCGACGGCGGCACCACCGCCATCTGAACCGGACAACCCACAACCAGGGCAGGACATCTCATGAGCAACATCAGCATCATCGGCACCGGAAACATGGCCCGCACCATCGGCGCGCGGGCAATAGCGGGCGGCAACACCGTCGAGGTCATGGGCCGCGATCAGTCCAAGGCCGCCGACCTGGCCAAGGCTCTCGGCGACGGCGCCACGACCGGAGAATGGGGCACCGCCCCGGCCGGGGACATCGTCATCGTGGCCCTGTTGTACAACGGCGTCGTGCCGGCCGTCGCCCAGTACGGAGACACTCTCGCGAACAAGGTCATCGTCGACATCAGCAATCCCTTCAACTCCACGTTCGACGGGCTGGCCCACCGCGAGGAGACCTCGATCGCGCAGGAAGTCGCCAAAGCGGCCCCGGCCAGCGCCAGCGTGGTGAAGGCGTTCAACACCATCTTCCGCCATGTCCTGGAGAAGGGTCGGCCCGACGTCTTCATCGCCAGCGACAATGCGCAGGCCAAGGCAAGTGTGGAGGCGTTCGTCGAGAGCCTCGGGCTGCGCCCGCTGGACGTCGGCGGCCTGAAAATGGCGCACTGGCTGGAAGGAGCGGGCGTGGTCACGGTAGGCCTCGCCAACCACGGGGTGGGAAACTTGGACTTCGCCCTCAGCATCACCGAACTTCCCGTCTGAGCAAACGGTTGACGGATCACCGAAGGCGCTCAGCGAGGGCGACCCGAACATGATCGTGAGGCTGGGTCATCAGGAGTAGGCAGCGCGCCCCAGGCGGCGGACAGCCGATGCCGACCACGTTCCCGGCGCGGGAGACGATCAGCAGTCCGAGGAGGGCATGAGGTCGGACGGCAGCGGGTGTGTGGTGTCTCCGATGGGGGATTGCGTGGGCAGCGTGCGGACGACGCCGGTGCGGTCGGCGAGCTGCTGGCGCAGCAGACGGTTCTCCGTCATCGACTGGTGCAGGGCGCCGACCAGCGCCTCGACGTCGGTCTTCAGCTGGGCGATCTCTTCGGCGTCGGCGGCCCGCAGCTCTTTGAGCTTGCGGACCTGCCGGCGCAGCCGCTTCTCGCTGTCCGGCGTCTGGCCGCGGGCGCGGACCTGGTCGTAGAAGGCGTTCTTCAGATCGGGATGGCGCTGGGTGAGCGCGTTGCGGGGCACCTGTGCCTCCGCCGCGAGCGCGACAATGGTCAGCGCCCCGTTGGAGTGTTCCGGCCGGCCGCCCAGGATGCGGTCCATCGCGTTCTGGATGCGGTCGCGTTCATCGGGGGCGGGGCTCATGTGGTCGGCTCCTGGGCGTTGATGCGGTCGTGGACGTGGCGGTCGGCCAGGGCGCGCAGCTGTCCGGCGCGCTGGGACAGCCGGTCGGCGAGCGGGCCGGGCACCGCCTCGGAGGCGGCCTGCTTCTCCAAGGTCTGGGCGTGCTGGAGGAGTTGGTTGGCGTGGTGGTCAGTGCGTGCGACGTTCGCGCAGGACGGCCGGCAGCGGTCCAGCCGCGGGGCGTCGGCGACGTCCAGGCGGTGGCACAGGGCCCGGTCGCTGTTGTAGACGCACATCAGGAACGAGCGCGGGTTGTCGTAGACGGCCAGGGCCGGGTTGCTGAGGATGTCCCGGGCCTGGCAGTGGGTGCGGATCGACCCGGCGAAGGCGGGGGCCTGGGCGGCGGCGTGGATCGCGCGCCGGGCGGCCGGCCCCGAGATTCCTGTTCCGGCGACGAGGTCGGCGTGGAGGGTGGTGAGGGTGTCGGCGGTGGCCCGTGCGGTCTCGATGTCGAGCAGCTCGTGCATGCCGCCGCGGCCGCGGGCCGCGTACCCGGCGCTCATCGCGGTGCGCATGTGCCCGTACTGGATGGCCAGCGCGACCAGCCCGCCCGGGCGGCGCGCGATGTGCCAGGCCAGGGACCGGCGAAAGCGCGCCACCCCGAGCGCCCCGTGCGGGTCGTCAGGAACGACCTCGTGCCCGCGGCCTAGGCGGATCGCGAGCTGGGAGGCCCAGATGGCGAAGTCCTCTATCCGGTGGCGCATCGCCTCGTAGCCGAAGACCCGGCCGGTGGAGACGCGGCCGCGGGGAATGGTGTGGACGCTGGCGTCGAACGGCAGCCCGCCTTCGGGGGCGAGGCGTTCCAGCACGCGGATCGCCGTCACCACCGACGGGATCGCGACCCACGGCACCTCCCGGACCTGCCCGGCCGAGTAGTGGTTGCCGTCCTGGTCGTGGACACCTTTGAAGACCCGCCCGTAGATCAGGTGACGGCCCCCGTCGGACGGGTCGGGGCAGCAGCCGTGCTCCAGGGCCATGACCTCGCCGGGCCGCATGCCGGTCAGGTAGGCCAGGACAATGAAGCAGGCCGCGCTCACGTGCCGCATCAGCTGCGGCGTCTGGGTGAAGTCGATGCTGTCCGTCCACGGTCGGCCCTCGACGGTGCCGGTGACCGGTGTGGACAGCGGGCACGGTCCGGGGTTGCGCCGGACGTAGTCACGGAAGCCCGCGCGCCGTTCGGAACTCAGGTGGCTGTTGACCTGCTTCGTGGGGCAGCCGGCCCGCGCGGCGATGTAGATCTGGCTGACCTGGTGCTCGCCCTTGTGCAGCCGGGCGGGCACCGGTGCACCACGCTGGAGGAGCTGATCGAGGTAGGCCGTCAGGCGGGCCATGGACTCCCAGGTGCCGACGGCCTGTTCGGCCTGCTTGGTCAGCCGGCCGGTCTCTTCCCAGGCGGCCAGGATGTCGTCGGCGAAGTCGTCGACCACGCGCAGAGCTGAGGGATCCCGCTCTCGATCTCTTCGCGCAGGGGATCGACTACTCGAACCCGCCTCCGGTCCTCCGCCACCACAACACCGTGCTCAAGCACATGCAGGCCGCTCTCCTGGGGATCCTCACCTCGGCGGGATTCGAGGTCGAAGAACCAGACAGACACGGGCACGGGAGCATGGTCCAGGTGACGGCCTTCCGGCCCTGATCCACCCACCTCAGGAAAAGGGACGGCGTGAGTTACAGCATGTACGTGTGGCGGTTCGTCGACGGAGAACCCGCCCCGATGGACGAGACCGCGATACGCGACGTACTCGGCCCCGTCACCTTGGGTGATATGCCGGCCGCCGGTCTGCCGGAATCCTGGGAACTCGAAGCCGAAGACGGCGGAGTGGCAGACGTCTACGGTGACGCCCACGGACTCACGTTCAGCCGCTTCTCCCCCGGACGCATCCTCGACCTCGTGGCCGAACTCGCCCGCCGAACCGGCGCGGTGGTCATCCCGCTCAACTGCCCGGCGATCCTGACGACCGAGGCCCACCGGAAACATCTCCCGGAGAACTTCCGGGCGGAAGCGATCGTGGTCCCGCCCGCGGCCCTGACCGGACGGGCGATCTCGCTGACCATCTCCCCGCAGCCGGAACCCCGCCGACGACCGGTCCTTCCGCAGTTCCCGTACCACCCCAACCCGGTGGCCACCGGTTCCGTGACCGCCTCCGACGAGGCATGCGTGTGCTGCGGGCAGGAACGCGGCTGGGTGTACACCGGTCCCGTCTACGCCGCCGACGCCCCGGACACCGGTATCTGCCCGTACTGCATCGCCTTCGGAACCGCCGCCGAACGCTACGGCGCCTCCTTCACCGACACCGTCGACGGCGACGTACCCCAGGACGTCGTGACGGCCGTTCTGGAACGCACTCCGGGATTCACGGCGTGGCAGTCCCCGCGCTGGCTGACGCACTGCGGTGACGGCGCCACCTTCCTCGGCCGTGCCGGGGCCAGGGAACTCGAGGCGTATCCGGACGCGGTGGACCACCTCCGCCGGGAGTGTGCCGGGTGGGAGTGGCCGCCGGACCAGGTCGAGGACTTTCTCGGCTCGCTCGACAAGGACGACCAGCCGACCGCGTATCTCTTCCGGTGCCGGGTCTGCGAGGCCCACCTCGCCTACGCGGACTTCACGTGATCAGGCCGACCGAGCTCGATCACCGCACGACGTGATCCACCCCACCCCCCACCCCGTTCAAACTCCGTTAACAATGGACTGTGATCTCTCCGGTCTCCCCGATACCCCGGAGCGCCCACCGGTCCAGGCCGGAGGCGACTCCCTACGTCGACCTCACCCGCGCCGAGTGGAGCGCGCTGCGCGAGAAGACGCCGCTCCCGCTGACCGCCGAGGAGGTCGAGAAGCTGCGCGGCCTGGGCGATGTCATCGACCTCGACGAGGTGCGGGACATCTACCTCCCGCTCAGCCGCCTCCTCAATCTCTACGTAGGCGCCACCGACGGTCTACGCGGCGCCCTGAACACCTTCCTCGGTGAGAAGGGCTCCCAGGCCGGCACCCCCTTCGTCATAGGCGTCGCCGGCTCCGTGGCCGTCGGCAAGTCGACCGTTGCCCGCCTTCTCCAAGCCCTGCTCTCCCGCTGGCCCGAGCACCCGCGCGTCGAACTCGTCACCACGGACGGCTTCCTGCTCCCCACCAAGGAGCTCGAGGCCCGCGGCCTGATGTCGCGGAAAGGTTTCCCCGAGTCGTACGACCGTCGCGCGCTCACCCGCTTCGTCGCCGACATCAAGGCCGGCAAGGACGAGGTGACGGCCCCCGTCTACTCGCATCTGATCTACGACATCGTGCCCGGCCGGCGGCTCACCGTCCGCCGTCCCGACATCCTCATCGTCGAGGGCCTGAACGTGCTGCAGCCCGCCCTCCCCGGCAAGGACGGCCGCACCCGCGTCGGCCTCGCGGACTACTTCGACTTCAGCGTGTACGTGGACGCCCGCGCCGAGGACATCGAGCGCTGGTATCTGAACCGCTTCCGCAAGCTGCGCGCCACCGCCTTCCAGAACCCCTCCTCGTACTTCCGCAAGTACACCCAGGTCTCCGAGGAGGAGGCGCTCGACTACGCCCGCACGACCTGGCGGACCATCAACAAGCCCAATCTGCTGGAGAATGTGGCGCCCACCCGTGGCCGAGCGACCCTCGTCGTACGCAAGGGCCCGGACCACAAGGTGCAGCGCCTGAGCCTGCGAAAACTGTGACCGCTACCCTGCGGGCATGTTGCATCTCCGCCTGATCAGTCCGGCCGACCGCACCGATGACGTCGTACGACTGATCGAGAAGACGGTCGGCACCACCCATCTCGTCGTCCTGCCGGGAGCCGCCCGCAACCCGGCCGGGGACGTCGTCATGTGCGATGCGGCGCGCGAGGCGGGCGATGAACTCCTCACCGGCCTACGGAAGTTGGACCTCGAGAGCACCGGTTCGATCGCCGTCGAGAACATCGATCTGTCGCTGTCGAAGCGCGCCGACAAGGCGGAGGACGAGGCGCCCGGCGAGGGCGCGGACGCGGTGCTGTGGGAGCACCTTGTGGACGCCTCGAACGAGGAGTCGACGCTCAGCGTCACCTACGTGGCGCTGCTGGCGGTCGCGACGATGCTCGCGGCCTGCGGTGTGATGCTCGACAACGCGATCCTGATCGTGGGCGCGATGGCCGTGGGCCCGGAGTTCGGGCCGCTCGCCGGGATCTCCACGGCGCTGGTGCGGCGCGCCCCGCAGCTGGTGTGGCGGTCGCTGTGGGCGCTGCTCGCCGGGTTCGCGGCGGCGATGGTG
The DNA here is from genome assembly GCF_054462255.1 of Streptomyces sp. SD15. NCBI lineage: Bacteria > Bacillati > Actinomycetota > Actinomycetes > Kitasatosporales > Streptomycetaceae > Streptomyces > Streptomyces sp. SD15. Next base: position 77,776 of record NZ_JBTLMO010000038.1, read on the forward strand.
CTGACCGCGGGCTTCAGCGGGCTGATGGACGTCTTCGGGCTGTTCGAGAAGTCCATGGTGGAGGCGGCCCGGCCGAACACGGCCTTCATCTGGAAGCCCGACTGGATGTCGTTCGTGGTGGCGTTCCTGGCCGGTATCGCGGGGACGCTCTCCCTCACGTCCGCCAAGTCGGGCGCGCTGATCGGCGTGGCGATCTCGGTGACCACGGTCCCGGCCGCCGCGAACGCCGCCGTGGCCTTCAGCTACACGGACTACTCCCAGACGTGGGGCTCCAGCTGGCAGTTGCTCGCCAACCTCGGCGGCATCGTGCTCGCGGGCACGCTCACGCTGCTCGCCCAGAAGTGGTTCTGGGCGAGGCAGCGCAAGACACAGCTGATCTAACCGAGCGCCGACTTCACCGCGTCCGCGAGCCGCCCCGCCACCGACCGCGCATGGTCGATGTCGGCGGCCTCGACCATCACCCGCACCAGCGGCTCGGTGCCGGACGGACGCAGCAGCACCCGCCCGGTGGAGCCGAGTTCCCGCTCGGCGTCGGCGACCGCGGCCGACAGCTCGGCGGAGCTGTGCACCCGCGAGCGGTCGACGTCGGGCACGTTGATGAGGACCTGCGGCAGCCGGTCCATGACGGACGCGAGGTCTTGGAGCGTACGGCCCGTCTGGGCGACCCGGGCCGCCAGCAGCAGGCCGGTCAGCGTGCCGTCGCCGGTGGTGGCGTGGTCGAGGATGATGACGTGCCCGGACTGCTCGCCGCCGAGGGCGTAGCCGTGCTCCTTCATCTCCTCCAGGACGTAGCGGTCGCCGACGGCGGTCTGGACGAACTTGAGCCCCTCGCGCTCCATGGCCAGCTTGAAGCCCAGATTGGACATGACCGTCGCGACAACGGTGTCGGAGCGCAGTGCGGAACGCTCCCGCATCGCCAGCGCGAGTACGGCCAGAATCTGGTCGCCGTCCACCTCGGCGCCCGTGTGGTCCACGGCGAGGCAGCGGTCGGCGTCGCCGTCGTGCGCGATGCCGAGGTCGGCGCCGTGCTTGAGGACGGCGGCCTTCAGGAGGCCGAGGTGGGTGGAGCCGCAGCCGTCGTTGATGTTCAGGCCGTCCGGCTCGGCGCCGATCGTGATGATCTCCGCGCCGGCGCGGGTGAAGGCCTCGGGCGACACCCGGGCGGCGGCACCGTGCGCCTCGTCGAGGACGACCTTCAGACCGTCGAGACGGTTCGGGAGTACGCCGATGAGGTGGGCGACGTACCGGTCGAGCCCTTCGTCGTACGAACGCACCCGGCCCACGCCCGCACCGGTCGGGCGGTCCCAGGGAGCGCCGGTGCGGTGCTCCTCGTACACGCCCTCGATCCTGTCCTCCAGCTCGTCGGCGAGCTTGTGGCCGCCGCGGGCGAAGAACTTGATCCCGTTGTCGGGCATGGCGTTGTGGCTGGCCGAGAGCATCACGCCGAGGTCGGCACCCAGCACACCGGTGAGATACGCCACTGCGGGGGTGGGCAGCACACCGACGCGCAGGACGTCCACGCCCGCGCTGGCCAGGCCCGCGACCACAGCGGCCTCCAGGAACTCTCCCGACGCTCGCGGATCCCGCCCGACCACTGCCACCGGCCGGTGGCCCTCGAACGTACCCGCCTCGGCCAGCACATGCGCCGCCGCGACGGAGAGGCCGAGCGCCAGCTCGGCCGTCAGATCCGCGTTGGCGACACCGCGCACACCGTCCGTGCCGAAGAGTCGTCCCACTGGTGTCCTCCTGAATGAACCTGAGTGAAGCGCAGTATTCGGAAGTCATCCGATCATGCAAGCCTTTGAGCGCCTTGTGCCGTTATACGCCCTGGGCTGTGATAAACGAACGCCCCGGCGGCACACAGCGTGCCGCCGGGGCGAACGGTCGTACGAATAACGCAGCAGGCAGTGATTAACGCTTGCTGTACTGCGGGGCCTTACGGGCCTTCTTGAGACCGGCCTTCTTGCGCTCGACCGCACGGTCGTCGCGCTTGAGGAAGCCGGCCTTCTTCAGGGCGCCGCGGTTGTTGTCGACGTCGGCCTCGTTCAGCGCACGGGCGACACCGAGACGGAGCGCACCGGCCTGACCGGAGACGCCGCCACCCGAGATGCGGGCGATGACGTCGTAGCGGTTGTCGAGCTCGAGCACCTTGAAGGGCTCGTTGACTTCCTGCTGGTGCACCTTGTTGGGGAAGTAGTCCTCAAGGGTGCGACCGTTGATCTTCCACTTGCCGGTGCCCGGGACGATCCGGACGCGGGCGATGGCGTTCTTGCGACGGCCCAGGCCGGCGGCCGGCTGCGGCTCGCCGAAGCGGCCCGCGAGGGACTCCGAGGTGTACTCACCCTCGACGGGGACCTCGGACTCGGTGGTGTAGTTCTCGATGTCGACGAGCTCGGTCTCGGTCTCTTCGACCGGCTGCTCAACGGTGGTCTCGGCCACGATGCTCCTCAGATTTCTTTTCGTCTTAGGGGGTGGCCGGAACTACTGCGCGACCTGGGTGATCTCGAACGGGACCGGCTGCTGGGCAGCGTGCGGGTGGTTCTCGCCCGCGTAGACCTTCAGCTTCGAGAGCACCTGACGGCCCAGGGTGTTCTTGGGGATCATGCCCTTGATGGCCTTCTCGATGGCCTTCTCGGGGTTCTTCGCCAGCAGCTCGTCGTAGCGGACGGAGCGCAGACCACCCGGGTAACCGGAGTGGCGGTACGCCAGCTTCTGGGTCTTCTTGTTGCCGGAGAGGTGCACCTTGTCGGCGTTGATGATGATGACGAAGTCACCAGCGTCGACGTGGGGCGCGTAGATCGGCTTGTGCTTGCCCCGCAGGATGTTCGCGGCAGTGGTCGCCAGACGGCCCAGGACGACATCCTGGGCGTCGATGACGTACCACTGGCGAGTGATGTCGCCGGGCTTGGGGCTGTACGTACGCACGGTCGTAGCCTTCGCTTCTTCAGTGAGTGGGTCCTGACATGGCCACCACGGACGATCACGACAGCCCTGACCGCACTGCGGTGACGCATACCGCGTGCTGGTCGCTGGTCATCAGCCCCGGTGGACCGGTGTAAGGGCCCCTCACGTGAGAATGAGCAAGCCAATACACATAACGAACTGCAAGAGTACCCGCGGTTCCCTGGACGGGTCAAAACGTGGGTCCGCGACCCCGGTACCTCGGCACTCAGGGTCACGCAAACAGCTCAGTGCACTCAGGGTAAGGCAGCGGCAGGAAGCGCGGCGCACCAAGCACCCCGAGATGCCAGTTTTGCCCGTGTGCAGTCAGGTGACGTCAGGTCACGCTAGGGGCTCAACCTTCCCCCAGTGTGCAATGGCACCCCCCGCGCCCCGTCTAAGATGCGGCCCATGAGTTATGGGCAGGGTGGGCAGGGGGAGCCCCCGTGGGATCCCTGGAAGCCTGGTTCTCAGCAACCCGATTGGGGCCAACAGAACCAGACTCCGGACTGGGCGGCACTCGCTGAGGCGTCCGAGTCGCGCAACAAACGGCGCAGACTGCTGGTGATCGGCGGTGCGGCGGTGGCCACGCTCGCGGTCGGCGCTGTCGTCGCCGTGGCCGTCGTCTCCGCGAACGGCGAAAGCCAGGCCTCGAACACGCCCAGCAAGCTGCCCGCCACCGCGAACATCCCGAGCGACACCACCGCGCCGGTCCCGTCGTTCGCGCCGACGTCGGCTCCTCCCCCGCTGGACCCGATGGACTTCATATCCAGCGCGACCAAGGACACGGCGCCGCTCAGCCCGGACATCCTGTTCCCCGGTTCGCAGCTGACCATGGGCGAGAACGTCTACCGCAAGGGCCCGAAGGCCTCCACGACGAAGTGCGCGACGGCCGCGCAGAGCACGCTCCCCACGGTGCTCACCAAGAACGACTGCACCCGGCTGATGCGCGTCACCTACAGCAAGGACGGCGTCGCGGTGACCGTCGGCGTGGCGGTCTTCGACACCGCGGCACAGGCCGCGAAGGCCAAGACCGAGGCGGACAGCAAGAGCATCATCACCTCGCTGTCCGGCCAGGGCGTCGCCAAGTTCTGCACTACGGCGATCTGCCGCTCGACCACCAACTCCTACGGCCGCTACGCCTACTTCACCCTCGCCGGCTTCACCAACGGCAAGGACGTGACGACCAAGGACACCAAGGTCTTCACGACCGGCGACGACCTGGCCGAGTTCGCCTTCCGCCAGATCCGTCGCCGCGGCGAGGCCCAGGCGTCGACGGCGGCCAACCAGTCGTAGACCGGCCGGCGAGAGCGACCACTCAGCACCAGCCAGTCAGCACCCATCAGTCAGCGGCAACCGGTCAGCACCCATCAGTCACCACCAGCCGGTCAGCAGCAACCGGTCAGCAGCAACCCGCCGACGGCAGCGTCCGCTTGTTCCGCGCCTCCTTGTTGCGCGCGGCGAGCAACTCGTCGGCGGGGTAGCCGACTTCCTCCAGCGTCAGCCCGTGCGGCCGTACGACGTGCACGGCGGAGTCGCGTACACCGGCGGCCAGCACCTTCCCGGGCCAGTCGGGCCCGCGGTGCCCGTCCCCCACGAACAGCAGCGCGCCGATCAGCGAGCGCACCATGTTGTGGCAGAAGGCGTCGGCGCGGACGGTGGCGGTGATGACCCCGTCCTCGTCTCGTGCGAGGCTCAGCTCCTGAAGCGTACGAATGGTGGTCGCGCCCTCGCGCTTCTTGCAGTAGGCGGCGAAGTCGTGCTCCCCGACGAGTCGCCGAGCGGCCTCGTTCATGGCGTCGACGTCCAACGGCCAGTCGTGCCACAGCACATGACTGCGCAGCAGCGGATCGACCCCACCGGGGTTGTCGGTGACGCGGTAGGCGTACCGCCGCCAGATCGCCGAGAAGCGCGCGTTGAACCCGCTGGGCGCCTCCGTAAGGGACCACACCCGCACGTCCTTGGCCAGCCGCCCGGCCAGCCGCTTCAGCAGCTTCTCCTGGTGCTCGGCCCAGAGCGCGACCGGCAGATCGACATGCGCCACCTGCCCCCGCGCGTGCACCCCGGCGTCGGTCCGCCCGGCGACGGTCAGCTCGTACGTCGTCTCCCCCGACCGCGTCACCGTACGCAGCGCGTCCTCGATCTCCCCCTGCACGGTCCGCCGTCCCCCGGCCTGCTTGGCCCATCCGGAGAACTCGGTCCCGTCGTACGACAGGTCCAGCCGCACCCGTACGAACCCGGGCTCCACTTCGTCACTCACACCTAGATCCTCTACCTATATCTCTCAGGTCCCTCTAGAACACCAAAGCGGGCCCGCCCCCGAAGGGACGGACCCGCTCACAGCCAGGCAGTGCCTCAGGCGTCCTTGGACTCGGACTCCGCGGCGGCCTCGTCGGCCGGCTTGGCGTCCTCGACGACCTCGTCGGACTTGGCCTCGACGGCCTCGTCCTTCTTGAGGACGTCTTCCTTGACGGCACGCTTCGTCGCCGCTTCGGCCTCACCGGTGGCCTGCTGGGCCACGGTCAGCGCCTCCACCAGCTCGATGACAGCCATGGGCGCGTTGTCGCCACGGCGGTTACCGATCTTGGTGATACGGGTGTAACCACCCGGACGGTTCTCGTAGCGCGGGCCGATCTCGGTGAAGAGCGTGTGGACGACGCTCTTGTCCGTGATGACCTGGAGCACCTGACGGCGGTTGTGAAGGTCGCCCTTCTTCGCCTTGGTGACCAGACGCTCCGCGTACGGGCGCAGGCGGCGGGCCTTCGCCTCGGTGGTGGTGATGCGGCCGTGCTCGAAGAGCGACTTCGCGAGGTTCGCGAGGAGCAGCTTCTCGTGCGCGGCACTGCCGCCCATACGGGCACCCTTGGTGGGCTTCGGCATGGTGTTTCTCCTAGGTGTCTGCCCCGGCCGTATCAGGTACCGAGGTCAGTGTCCGAGCGGGCGATCACCCGTCGGAGATCCGGGAGCATCCCCGAAGGGGCGCTCCCGGAAGGGGCGCGGGGAACTGCGCGATCAAGCACAGCGCACCCGCACCCACAAACGGACCTTCTGGCCCGAGCTCTTAGTACTGCTCGGTCTCGACGAAGCCCGCGTCCGCGTCGTCGTCCGCGCCAAAGGCGTCAGCGGCGGCGGTCGGGTCGAATCCGGGCGGGCTGTCCTTGAGCGCCAGGCCCATACCGGCCAGCTTCGCCTTGACCTCGTCGATCGACTTCGCACCGAAGTTACGAATGTCGAGCAGGTCGGCCTCGGAACGCGCCACGAGCTCACCCACGGAGTGGATGCCCTCACGCTTGAGGCAGTTGTACGAGCGGACCGTGAGCTCGAGCTCCTCGATCGGCAGCGCGAGGTCGGCGGCAAGGGCGGCGTCCGTGGGGGACGGGCCCATGTCGATGCCCTCGGCGTCGATGTTGAGCTCGCGGGCGAGCCCGAAGAGCTCGACCAGCGTCTTACCGGCGGAAGCCATCGCGTCACGCGGACGCATGGCCTGCTTGGTCTCGACGTCGACGATCAGCTTGTCGAAGTCGGTGCGCTGCTCGACACG